>JAFWBZ010000331.1 GCA_017537105.1 Clostridia bacterium
CTCGGATCAATGGCGCGGGAAGTCCGGTATTATGCTCGCGGCAGCAGTAGAATCTCATTCTATGAGCATGGCGTCGCCGAAAGAGAAGAAGCGGTATTCCTCCTGCACGGCCAGGCGATAGGCGTCCAGCACGCGCTCGCGGTCGTAGAAGGCGGAGACCAGCATCACCAGCGTGGAGCCGGGCAGGTGGAAGTTGGTGATCAGCGCGTCCACCATCTGATACCGGTAGCCGGGCTTGATGAAGATGTTCGTGTCGCCGCGCATGGCCTGTACCCTGCCGTCCTTCGCGGCGGATTCCAGCGTGCGCACGCTGGTGGTGCCCACGGCCACGATCCTGCCGCCGCACTCCCGGGCTGCGTTGATGCGGCGGGCGGCTTCCTCGGGGACCTCGAAGTATTCGGTGTGCATCTCGTGGTCCTCGATGTTCTCCACCTTCACCGGGCGAAAGGTTCCCAGGCCCACGTGCAACAGCACCGGCACGATGTCGATGCCCTTTTCGCGAATGCGCTGAAGCAGCTCCGGCGTGAAGTGCAGGCCCGCGGTGGGCGCAGCGGCGCTTCCGTCCTGCTTCGCGTAGACCGTTTGGTATCGGTCGCGGTCCTGGAGCTTCTCGTGGATGTAGGGGGGCAGCGGCATCTCGCCCAGCGCGTCCAGCGCCGCTTCGAAGGTGCCCTCGCATTCGAACTCCACGATGCGCCCGCCCGCGGCGGTGGTCTCCAGCACCCTGCCGCGCAGCCGCCCGTCGCCGAAGATCACCTCGGCCCCGGGCTTCAGCTTCCTGCCCGGGCGCACCAGCGTCTCCCAGCGCTTCGGCCCCACCTGCTTGAGCAGCAGCACCTCCACCGCGCCGCCGGTGGGACGCTCTCCATACAGCCGCGCCGGGATGACCTTCGTCTCGTTGATCACCAGGCAGTCGCCGGGGTTCAGGTAGTCGATGATGTCGTAAAAGTGCCTGTGCTCGATCTCGTGGGTGTCCCGGTGCACCACCATCAGGCGGCTGTGGTCCCGGGGTTCCACCGGCGTCTGCGCGATGCGCGCCTCCGGCAACTCGTATACAAAATCGGAAAGCTTCATGGAACGCTCCTGATCAGTCAAACAGATGTATACCACCGATGATGGGCAGAGGTTCCTCGCTCCTCCGCGCGGCGCGGACGATGCCCATGACAACGAAGATCAGCACGGCGATATCGACGATTTCGCCGATGACAGCGAATATGCCGCCCAGTCGGGTGAGAAAGGTGCCGATGGTCTCAATGATGTTGATGACCAGCGCCTGGTTCATGTGCTGGCGCACCAGGGTATCCTCTTTGTCCCGGGCGAGCAGGGCCACCAGGAAGCCGATCCAGGTGATGTAGCTGATGATGGCATAGAGCCTGGAATGCCTTTTCATAGCGAAAATCTCCTTTCAAAACCGATTAAAACTCCATTCGCGTCTGTCCGCCGTCCTCCTGGGCGTTGGGCTTTGCGGGCATGCGCAGGCCCATGTGGTCGTAGGCGGCCTGGGTGCAGACGCGGCCCCGGGGCGTGCGCATCAAAAAGCCCAGCTGCAAAAGATAGGGCTCGTACACGTCCTCGATGGTCGAGGCGTCCTCGCCGGTGGAGGCGGCCAGCGTGTCCAGACCCACCGGTCCGCCGCCGAATTTCTGCATCATGGTGGTCAATATCGTGCGGTCCACGTGATCCAGCCCCAGCTCATCCACCTCCAGCATGTTCAGCGCCTCCCGGGCGATGTCCACGGTGATGGTGCCGTCGCCCTTCACCTGCGCGAAGTCGCGCACCCGGCGGATCAGCCGGTTGGCGATGCGGGGCGTGCCGCGGCTGCGGCTGGCGATCTCCAGCGCGCCGTCGTGGTCGCAGTTGATCTTCAGGATCTGAGCGCTGCGCTGCACGATCACAGCCAGCTGCTCCGGCGTGTAGAGCTCCAACCGGAACGTGATGCCGAAGCGATCCCGCAGAGGGCTGGTCAGCATGCCTGCCCGCGTGGTCGCGCCGATCAGCGTGAACTTGGGCAGATCCAGCCGAATGGATCGTGCGGACGGGCCCTTGCCGATCATGATGTCCAGCGCGTAGTCCTCCATGGCGGGGTACAGCACCTCCTCCACCTGGTGGGAGAGGCGGTGGATCTCGTCGATGAACAGCACGTCGCCGGCGTTCAGGTTCGTCAGGATCGACGCCAGGTCGCCCGCGCGCTCGATGGCCGGGCCGCTGGTGACGCGGATGTTGTGGCCCATTTCCGCGGCGATGATGCCTGCCAGCGTGGTTTTGCCCAGCCCGGGCGGGCCGTACAGCAGGATGTGGTCCAGCGGCTCGTGCCGCGCGATGGCCGCCTGCATGTACACCGTCAGGCTCTCCTTCAGCTTCTCCTGGCCGAAGTACTCCGCCAGCGAGTGCGGCCGCAGCGAAAGCTCCGCCGCGTCCTCCTCCTCGCGGAAGCCGGTGGTGATGACCCGTTCTTCATCCAACATGGGTGGTTAC
>JAFWBZ010000332.1 GCA_017537105.1 Clostridia bacterium
GTCCGGTAGCCGATGCTCCGGAGGAATCGCAGCAGGCCGGCGTCTCCCTCGGGCGTGTGCTTGTAGACGCCTGCGTCCGCCAGTACCCGCGCGCACTTGACCGCCAGCGCGCGGTGCAGCGCGGCCTCGGCGCCGGCATCGTCCAGATCGGTGCCGCAGGCCTCCGCGATGCCGCGCACCCACCCGTAGTGCTTCTCCAGTGGAGAATCGGTGGCCGGCGCGTCGTCCAGGGCGCGGCGGCCGGTCAGGTAGTCCTTCAACCCCTCCAGCTCTGCCAGCAGCCGGCCCGGCAGGATGAACAGGCCCATGACCTCGATCAGCCCAATGTTCTCCTTCTTGATGTGATGCAGGTCGGCATGGGGATGGAAGATGCCCAGCGGATGCTCGTCGGAGGTCCGGTTGTTGCGCAGCACCAGCGACATGCGATAATTCCCGTCGACCCTGCGGGCGATGGGCGTGATGGTGTTGTGGGGCGTACCCCCGGTCTCGGCATAGATGTCGCAGGCGGGATCGGACCAGGCGCGCCAGGCCTCGAGCATCCCGTTGCAGAGCTCGATCAACACCTCGCGGTCGCGCCCCTCCAGCACGATGCAGGTCATCGGCCAGTCGGCCACCCAGGCGCGCACGCCCGGCGCGGGGCTCTGAAGCGCCTGCCGCACTCCGGCGTCGTCCATCGGAAAGCGGTGATTGCCGCCCTGAAAGTGATCGTGGGACAGTATGGAGCCACCCACGATGGGCAGATCGGCGTTGGAGCCCAGGAAATAGTGGGGAAACTGATCCACGAAGTCCGTCAGCCGCGCAAAGGTGCCGCGGTCGATGCGCATCGGAATGTGCTCGTGGTTGAACACGATGCAGTGCTCGTTGTAGTACAGGTACGGAGAATACTGGAAGTACCAGGGCTTTCCGTCCAGCGAAATGGGAATGACGCGGTGATTCTGCCGCGCGGGAAAGCCGATGCGCCCCGCGTAGCCGGGGTTTTCCACGCAGAGCATGCACTTGGGGTAGCCGGCCTGCTTCGCATTGCGGGCGGCGGCGATGTCCCGGGGATCCTTTTCCGGCTTGGACAGGTTGATGGTGATCTCCAGCCGACCCGCGGGAGAATTCTCGAAGAAGCGGGCGTTTTTGGCGATGCGGTCGACCTTGATGTAGTCCGCGTCGCGGCAGAGCTGGTAAAACCACTTCGTCGCCGCCTCCGGACCCAGCGTGCGGTTGAGCAGGCCGAACTTCTCGCGCACCATCGCGGGATGGGGCGTCAGCGCGCCCATCAGCCGGGTGGAGAACAGATCGCGCCGCTCGCCGCTGTCCTGGAGGATGCCGGCTTCGACCGCATGGTCGCACAGCGCGTCCAGTAGACAGGTGGCCGTCTCCGGCGCGGGCGCGGGCGCATAGTCGATCTCCTCCGGCGCGTCCAGCTGCAGGATCTCCAGCAGCCGGTTCAGCGCAAAGCTCCGGTCAATGGGGGCAACCAGTCCCTTTTCAACGGCAAAATCGACCAATCGATAGAGAACCTCTGTGACAGTGGACTTCATAAGACACCTCTCGCTTCGCTCGTATCGTGCTATCCATTTCTATTATCGGCCATTCCCGGCCGTCTGTCAATGAAAATATGGCGGACAGCGCCGTTTTAACCCGCGCGGCGCTTGCGAAACCCGGAGATATGGTATAGAATGTATGGTAGATGAATATGCCTGCTCAGATGGAGGTACTGCACATGGATGTCAAGAAACTGTTGGAAAAGAATGTCCGGCGATTGGATGCGCTGTACGCCGGACAGGACTGTACCGAGCGCTATTGCGGACTTGCCGACGCCTTCCGCGCCCAATTCGGCCGGGAGCCCGCGATGTTTGTCTCCGCGCCGGGCCGCACCGAGGTGATCGGCAACCACACCGACCATCAAAACGGCAAGGTGCTGGCGGCCTCCGTCAATCTGGACACCGTGGCGGCCATCGCACCCCGGGACGACAGCGTGGTGACGCTGTACTCCGCGGGCTATGATCAGCCCTTCCAGGTGGACATCGCCGATGCAGCCCTCCGCGAGGAGGAGAAGGAGACGACCTTCGCGCTGATCCGCGGCGTGGCGGAGCGCATGCGCCAGCTGGGCTACAGGGTGGGTGGCTTCGATGCCAGCGTCACCAGCACGGTGTTCAAGGGCAGCGGCCTCTCCTCCTCGGCAGCCTTCGAGGTCATGCTGGTGGCCGCCTTCGACGCACTCTACAACGGCTGGACCGTCGATCCCAAGGAAAACGCCCGCATCTCCCAGTTTGCGGAGAACGTCTACTTCGGAAAGCCCAGCGGACTGCTGGACCAGTCGGCGAGCGCCGTGGGCGGCCTGGTGACCATGGACTTCGCCTGCAATCCCGCCCGCGTGGAATCGCTGCAGTATGACTTTGGCTCGAAGGGCTGGGCGGTCTGCGTGGTCTCCGCCGGCGGCGAGCACGCCAACCTGACGGCGGACTACGCTGCAGTGCCCGCGGAGATGAAGCTCGTGGCCCGCGAGCTGGGCGAGGAGCTGCTGTGCAGCGTCACGCCGGAGCAGCTGATGGCCGCGCTGCCGAAGCTGAAGAATCGCGTGCCCGACCGCGCCATACTGCGCGCCTTCCACTTCGTCGACGAGACTCGCCGGGTGGAGGATGCCGTAGCGGCGCTGCGCGCCGACGATCTCAACGCCTTCTTCCGCGCCATCGTGGCGTCCGGCGAGAGCAGCTGGAAGCTGCTGCAAAACCTGCACGTGCCCACCAGCGACAACCAGGAGATGCCGCTGGCGCTGGAGATGAGCCGCAGGCTGCTGGAGGGCCGCGGCGCGTGGCGCATCCACGGCGGCGGCTTCGCGGGCACCATCCTGGCGTTCGTGCCCTTCAACCTGCTGGACGAGTACCGTCGCGCCATGGACGGCGTGTTCGGCGAAGGCGCCACCACGGTGCTGTCAATACGGCCCGAGGGCGTCGTCAGGATTGACTAAGATCGAGGGATCCCCTCCCGCCACAGGGCGGGCGAATCCCGTGGAAACAGAGGCTGAAGCGATGACCTACGAAACCCGCTCGGAAGCGGATACGATGAATTTTGCCGGCAAACTGGCGCCGATGCTCCGCGCCGGGGATACGGTGCTGTTGTACGGCGATCTCGGCGCCGGAAAGTCCGTGCTCGCCCGGGGCATCGCCCGGGGCATGGGCGTGACGGGGCCGATGCCCAGTCCCTCCTTCACGCTGCTGCTGCCCTATGAGGGCGATGGAGGGCGGCGGCTGTATCACTTTGACCTGTACCGGCTCGCCGACCCGGAGGAATACTACGCCGCAGGACTCGACGAGTTCGTCGGCGGCGACGGCGTGGCGCTGGTGGAGTGGCCGCAGATGGCCGAGCTCGAAGCTGCGCCCGCGCTGGAGATCTTTCTGGAGCGCACGCCGTCCGACGAGGTGCGGCGCATTGAAATTCAAAATGACGGCGTTCAGGGGTTTGACGCCTCTGCGCTGGCGGATTGGAGGGTGGACGCGTGAATCTGCTGGCCATCGATACCTCCGGGCCCGCCGCGAGCGTCGCCGTGATGTCGGAGGGGCGGATCGTTTGCTCCATCGCCATGCAGCGGGGGCTGACCCACTCGGAGACCATCATGCCCGCCGTGGACGCGGCGCTGTCGGCGGCAGACCTGTCCTGCCGGGACATCGATGCCTTTGCTGCCGTGGCCGGCCCCGGGTCCTTCACCGGTGTGCGCATCGGCGTCTGCGCCGTCAAGGGACTGGCCCACGCTGCCAACCGTCCCTGTGCGCGAATCCACGCGCTGGAGGCGCTGGCGATGAACTACAGCGGCTTCGACGGGCTCTGCTGCCCGATCCTGGACGCCCGGCGCGGGCAGGTGTACTGCGCGGCCTACGATCTTTCGAACGGACTTCCGGTGGAAGTCCTCGCGCCGGAGGCGATTCCGCTGTCGGACTTTCTCGGCAAGCTGCCCGGAGACCGGCGCCTCGCCTTCCTGGGAGACGGCGTCCCGGTGCACGAGCAAACCGTTCGCACCACACTGGGCGCGCGCGCGGTGATCGCGCCGGAGCACCTGCGCTTCCTGCGTGCGGACGCCGCCTGCGTGCTGGCTGCGTCCCGGCCGGAGGCCTGGATGGAGGCGCGGAGGCTCACACCCATCTACCTGCGGGCACCCCAGGCAGAGCGGGAGCGCAAGGCGGGCCGGGATCACACCAAGCCGCTGCGCCGGCAGCGCGCGGAGGAGGCTTCCATATGAGCCGCACAGAGCTGGGACTGATGACGCTGAACGACGTGGACGCGGTGCACGCCATCGAGGAGGCCTGCTTCAAAACGCCCTGGTCCAAGGCGTCGTTTATCCGCGAAGTCACGGAGAACGCCTGCGCGCGCTACATGGTGCTTCGGGAGGACGGCGTGGCGGTGGCCTACGCCGGAGTGTGGTTTGTGCTGGACGAGGGGCACATCACCAACATCGCCGTGCGGCCGGACCGCCGACACATCGGCTACGGCGAGAGGGTCACCCGGGCGATGATCCAGCTGGCGGCGGACAGCGGCATGAACTGGATGACGCTGGAGGTGCGTCGCTCCAACGTGGCCGCGCAGAACCTCTACCACAAGCTGGGCTTCATCGATGTGGGCTATCGGAAGCGCTACTATGAAAACACTGAAGATGCGCTGATCATGGCGCTGGAGCACCTGCCGGAGGGCAACCCCGAAAATGATCCGATGCTGGTGCGGGAGTGAGCGCGACGCGGACGCAGAACCCGAATGGCAACCTTTTCCGGTTCAGATGCGTCCAATAGTATAGCTCGCATGAAACTTTGGAGGAACCTATGGCTTTTCGAATTGTGGAGATCCTGATCGTGGCGGTGATGAGCTGCGTCGCATCGGTGCACTGCGTCCACGTGCTCCAGATGAACCGATACCAGCTGCCGGGCTACCGACAGTGGCGCGCGCGCAGCCGCGACCGGGTGCTTCGGGAGAACGTGGTGCTGGCTTTCGCGGCGGCGCTGGTGAGCCTGTATCTGCCGGTGCTGCTGTCGATGTTCGTCAATGGCGAAGTGGTCCGGCGAAATCTCTCGAACTGGCTGGCGCTGCTGCTGTTCACCGGGGCGACGGGATGGATCGGCTGGCGGGACTATCACCTGCCCTCGAAAAAGCCCTTCGTGATGACCCATCGCATCAGACGCTTCGCCGCGGTGCTCGGGGTGCTGTGCCTGTTCTCGGCGACGCTGCTGCGAACGGTGCGCATTCCGCCGTACTTCCTCTACGCCGCCATGCCCTGGCTGGTGGAGCTGGCAGCGCTCCTCATCAATCCCTACGAAAACAAGCTCAACGCGGGTTTTTTCAAGGCCGCCCGGCAGAAGATCCGCAGGCGAAAGAACCTGATCACCATCGGCATCACCGGCAGCTTCGGCAAGACCAACGTGAAGTTCTTGCTGCGGGACATGCTCTCGAAGAAGTACAAGGTGCTGGCGACGCCCGCCAGCTTCAATACGGCCATGGGTATTTCCCGGGTGATCAACGACGATCTCACGGACGAACACGAGGTCTTCATCGCGGAGATGGGCGCGACCCACGTGGGCGAC
>JAFWBZ010000333.1 GCA_017537105.1 Clostridia bacterium
CTCAATTCGTTGAAAAACCCCGGTTTTTCAACGAGGGAAGAAAACGCGAAAATTCGCGCACTGCGCACACGAATTTTCTGACTGGCAGGTATTCATTTTTCTCCGCAAACGTAAACATTTGCTCCCGAAAAATGCAATTCTGACGTACATGCCGCCAGAATTGATTGAAAATGGGGGAGGCCTCACGCCTCCCCATACCCCTCCGAGGGGTTTGTCAATAGTCTGAGGAGCTCCGGTACAGCCGGCGCTCCTGTTCTTTGGCGAAAAACGGATTGTTTGCAAACGGGAATCAGTTTCCGATCTCATCGGGCTCCGCGGGAGCCTGCCGGGGGATGGTGCCCGAGAAGGCGGTTTGTTTATCGTCGGAGGAGACCTCGATGGCGCCGCCGTAGGCCTCCAGGATCTCCCGGACGATGCTCAGGCCGGAGCCGTGCCCTTCACGCTTCGTGGTGAAGCCCAGCCGGAACAGCGAGGACAGGTGCTCCTGCGGGATCGCCGGGCCGTTGTTGCTGACGCAAAAGGTGTACGCGCCGGGCGTCTCGTCGATGCGCAGCTCGATGCGCGGCTCCCTGTCCGGAGCGGATCCTTCGAGGGCGTCCCGGGCGTTGTCGATCAGGTTGCCCAGCACGCGGCACATCTCCCAGCCGGGCACGGGAAGTCCGCGCCAGCCGGAGGCGATGTCCGCGACCAGCTGGATGCCGCGCTCCGCACAGTCCGCGCGCTTGGCGGCGATCAGGGCGTTCACGGCGGGAATTCCGGTCTTCAGCGCGCTGCCGGTCTTCTGGATGTCGCTGTAGATGCTCTCCACGTACTGGGCGGCGTCGGGATATTCGCGCATCTCCATCAGCGAGAAGATGACCTGCAGGTGGTTCATGAAGTCGTGCCGCTGCTTGCGCAGCGTGCCGTTCAGCGCCTCCAGCTGCGCATAGGCGTCCTCCAGCATGCGGGCCTGCTCCGCGACGCGCTCAGCATTCAGCGCCTCCCGGATGTCCAGCGCCGCGCCCCAGCCGATGATCAGCAGCGCCAGCGCCAGCACGCCCACCTCCACGTACCGGTCCGACCCGCGTCCGGACAGCAGCACATAGGCGATCACGGCGATGATCGTGACCACCTGGAGCGCATTGACGGCGATGGCAAACCGCGTCGCCTTGCGGATGTTCAGCTCTTTTCTGTGCGGATGCATGCTCGATTTCATTGAAAAAACTGCCGGACGCGTTCAGTGAACCGCCGGCAGCATTGGTCAGAGGGTTCTGCAGTGTTACTTCAGCTCAGAGGTGCAGTGCGGGCAGCGGGTGGCGTCGTCCGCGATTTCGCCCTTGCAGAAGGGGCACTTGCGCGCAGCCTTGGGGGCGGGGGCGGGCTTCTTCAGCTTGTTCATGGCCTTGACGATGGCGAACAGGCACAGCGCGATGATCACGAAGTTGATGACCGCGTTGATGAAGTTGCCGATCATGATGCCGCCCAGCTTGATGCCGGAGAAGTCGGGCTGTCCGAAGATCATGCCGATGATCGGAGTCAGCAGGTCTTCGACGACGCTGGTCACGATCTTGCCAAACGCACCGCCGATGATGACGCCGATGGCCATGTCGAGGACGTTGCCCTTCATGGCAAATTCCTTGAACTCTTTAAGCATCTTTCCCATAACTGATCCATCCTTTCGTACATGCGTGTAGACATTTTCAGTTTCCTCTGCTATTATAGCACATTTCTGCAGGAAAAGAAACCCTTTTTGCCACAATTCAAATTTCTGCCTGATTTTGTGCCGCATCCGGTGCGGGCGGGGCCATGTGCGGCATCGAATGGATGCACAGTCGCGCATTCAGGGATAGGAGATCGGGCATTGACGCCGATTCTGCGGCGAAATGATATAGAATTGTTGGAATTTCTTGACACTCCATCCGAATAATGATAATATAGAATAGAATAATTGTAAGGAATGATTCGGTGATGAAGAGATGGATTTCCTTGATATTGATATTGGCGCTCCTGTCCGGAATGCCGGCTTTGGCCGAGGCGGGGGAGGTCTCCGCCGAGCCCTGCGAGACGGAGGTTTTCGCGGCGGAGGGCGAGACTGGAGCCGAAGGGCTGACCGTGGCGCCGGAGGATCCTGATTCGAGTGGCGGAGAGGCGGCGGAGCCCGTCGGGGAGGTGCCGCTGCCCCTGGAGGAGGATCCTTCACCGACAGAGGAGGTTCCCGCCACGCCGGAGATTTCCGTTGTCACCAGCGCCTACGACGATCCCGCGTTCATCGAGGGCTACGTGCGCGCGCTCCGGGAGATCCGCGAGATCGGCGGCACGGAGTGGGGCGGCGCGCTGCCGGAGGGCGCGGTGCTGTACGCCTATGACCGCAGCCTGGAGGACCGGCTGGCCGTCTGCTTCGACACGTCGGCCGGCGTCGTCATGGGCTGGGTCGAGTCCGACGCGATCTGCCCGCTGGACGACGCAGAAGTTGCCGCGTATCTGGAGGACGCCCCTGCGGACGCCCGCTGCTTTGACGCCGAGGGCACGCTGCCGCTGCAGCGCATCGGCGTCGCGGAGGCGCAGACCGCCGAAGCCCCTGTCGAACAGACGGCGGAGGAGCCGCCGAAATCCGAAGAAAACATACCCGAGGAGGCCGAGGCGCCTGAGAACGCCGAAGCGTCTGAGGAACCCGAGGAACCCGAAGACGTCGCGGCGAAGGATGAAGGCGGCGAAGCCGCCGCGGAGGACGGCGAGGGCGAAGCTGAACCGCCGCTGGCCGCGCCGAGCTATGCCATCGCATTGAACCATGAGGCGCTGGAGCTCCGCGTGAACCAGACCGCCGCGCTCAGCGTGGCCCGGGCGGCGGAGGATGCGAGCGCCGTGACGTGGTCCGTGGACGACGAGAGCGTCGCCTCGGTGGACGAGGCCGGCGTCGTCACCGCGCTGTCCGTGGGCACGACGCGGGTGCTGGCCACCGCCGAAAACGGCGATCAGGGCGCCTGCGAGCTCACCGTTCTGAAGATTCCGGAGTCGATCCGCTTCCGGACCACCGCGATGAGCCTCGGCCTGAAGGAGAAGTCGGGCGCGCTGCAGCTCCTGCTGGATGACGAGGGCATTCCCTACAAGGGCGCCGTCCGCTACACCACCAGCAGCAAGCGCTACGTCAAGGTGTCGGCGGACGGCCGCATCCAGGGCGTCAAGCGGGGCAGCGCAGTCATCCGGGCGACACTGCCCAACGGGCTCGTCGCCAGCTGCAAGGTCACCGTCAAAAAGGCGCCGTCGAAGATCACCGCCAAGCCCAAGTCCATCGTCATCGGCGTGGGCGAGAAGGCCCGGGTCGGCTGGAGCCTGACCAAGAAGTCCGCCAGTGCGGTCAGCGTGACCAGCGCGAACGCGGCCGTGGCGACGGTCGACGGCGCGGAGGTCACCGGCGTCGCGCCGGGCACCGCGAAGCTGACGCTGCGCACCTTCAACGGCAAGAAGGCGACCGTCACCGTCACGGTCCGCAACGCGCCGGAGTCCGTGGCCTTTGCCGCCGGGGAGATCGTGCTGGGCGTGGGCCAGAAGTCCGCGCTGCAGGCGTCCGTGAACGCGGGCGCTGCGGGCGCCATCACCTTCCGTCCCGCAGAGGACGATCCCGTCATCGCCAGCGTGTCCGGCAGCACCGTGCAGGGGCGCGCGGTGGGCGAGACGACGGTCACGGCCACCGCCTACAACGGCGTCAGCGCGGTCTGCAAGGTCGTGGTCAAGCCCGCGCCCACCTATGTGAA
>JAFWBZ010000334.1 GCA_017537105.1 Clostridia bacterium
GGCCGCCCTGGCGGCTGTCGCGCGGGTCGGCGGCTTCATAAGGAAGGCGCCGGCAATCATCACGATTCGCGGACAGGCCGCCCTGGCGGCTGTCGCGCGGGTCGGCGGCTTCATTAGGAAGACGCCGACAATCGTCACGAAAGAGAGGCGGACCATGTCCTTTGCGAGCGACCTCCTGTGCTGGTACGATCAAAACCGGCGCGAGCTTCCCTGGCGCGGCTCGCGCGACCCCTACCACATCTGGCTGTCGGAGATCATGCTGCAGCAGACCCGGGCCGAGACGGTGAAGGGCTATTACGAGCGCTTCCTGGCGCGGTTTCCCGACGTCTTCGCGCTGGTGGACGCGCCCGAGGACGAGGTACTGAAGCTGTGGGAGGGCCTGGGCTACTACTCCCGGGCCCGCAACCTCCACGCCGCGGCCAAATACGTCGCCCGGGAGCTGGGCGGCACCTTTCCCGGCGACGCGGCGGGACTTCGCAAGCTGCCCGGCGTCGGTCCCTATGCCGCCAACGCCATCGCCTCCATCGCCCGCGGAGAGCCCGCGCCCGCGCTGGACGGCAACCAGGCCCGGGTGCTCTCCCGGGTGCTGGCCTGGGAAGAGCCCCTCAAAACCCCCTTCGATCTGCTCGCCCCCGCCCAGGAGTTGATCTCCCGGGATCGGCCAGGCGACTACAACCAGGCGCTGATGGATTTGGGTGCCATGATCTGCACGTCCCGGTCTCCCCGCTGCGACCGCTGCCCCGTCGCCGCCCACTGCAGGGCCTTCGCCGGGGACGCGGCACTGGACTATCCCCGCAGGACCGCGCCCATCGCAAAAAAAGAGCAGTACTGGACGATCCTGCTGATGGAAGCGGAGGATGGGAAGCTGCTCGTCCGCCGCCGCCCGAAGGGACTGCTGGGCGGGCTGTACGAGTTTGTCGCCGTCGAGGGGCACCCCGGGACGGACGCGCTGCCGGCCCTCCTGTCGGCGCAGGGCTTCTCCAATGTCCAGATTCACGATCGCCTGCCCGACGCCAGACACGTGTTCACCCATCTGGTGTGGCACATGCGGGGCTGGCGGGCGGAGTGCACCGCATATCCCGGGGACTTTCTCGCCGTCGACCCCGCGCAGCTGGAAGCCCTCGCCTTTCCCTCCGCGCTGCGGGTATACCGGGAGGCCGCAGAGCGGTAGTCGGCGATCCCCCATCGCATCCTGTGCAAAAGCGCCGGGCACCCCGATCCACGTGGATCGGAGCGCCCGGCGCTCTGTCTTCCGATCAGCCGAAGTAGTCCACCGCGCCGCGGAACATGCCGTTGTCGTAGTTGCCGGGCACGTTTTTGTAGAGCTCCACATTGAACCCCACGCGCTCGCTGTGGGCCATCTTGCCGAACACCCGGCCGTCGGGCGAGGTGATGCCCTCGATGGCGGCGCAGGAGCCGTTGGGATTGCACAGGATGTCCATCGTGGGATTGCCGTCGGCGTCGCAGTACTGCGTGGCCACCTGGCCGTTGGCTGCCAGCTGTGCGATGAAGTCGTCCGAAGCGATGAACCGGCCCTCGCCGTGGGACACCGGCGCCAGGTGCACGTCGCCCACCTGCGTGTGCATGAGCCACGGGCTCTTGTTGGAGGCGATGCGGGTGCGCACCAGCCGGGACTGGTGGCGGCCGATGTCGTTGAAGGTCAGCGTGGCATCCAGGCAGTCGTCGGCCTCGCGGATCTCGCCGTAGGGCACCAGGCCCAGCTTGATCAACGCCTGGAAGCCGTTGCAGATGCCGCCCATCAGACCGTCCCGGGCGTTCAGCAGCGCGTGCACCTGGTCGCGGATGACCGGGTTGCGGAGGAAGGCCGTGATGAACTTGCCGGAGCCGTCCGGCTCGTCGCCGCCGGAGAAACCGCCGGGGATGAAGATGATTTGGCTGCGACCCACGGCCTCCGAGAATGCCTCCACGGACTCGGCCACGGCCCGGGCGGTCTGATTGCGAATCACCATGATCTCAGGCACAGCCCCGGCCTTGATGAACGCCCGGGCGGTATCATATTCGCAGTTGGTGCCGGGGAACACCGGGATCAGCACCCGGGGCTTCGCCACCTTCACGGCGGGCACGGCGCGCTTTTCCGCGCTGAAGCTGAAGGTCTCGGGAGCCAGATACGCCTTCTTCACCGTCGCGGGGAACACCTCGTTCAGCTTGCCCTCGTACAGTGCCTCCAGCGCATCGGCGGGAATGCTTACGCCGCCGCAGGCGAAGACCCGCTCCGCCGTGGTCTCGCCGATCACATCCTCACCGTCAGCCGCGTACTCCACCAGGAAGCTGCCGTAGACGGGGGTGAAAAGGTCCGTGCCCTCGCGGAAGGTCACGCCAAAGCCCTCGCCGAGAGCCATGCGGAACGCCGCAGCGGCCACGCCACCCTTCCCCACCGCGCATGCGGAGCGTATGGAGCCGTCCTTCAGCCCCGCATCCACCCGGTCAAACAGCGCCCTCTGGCGCACCGGGTCGGGAGTGCCGTTGGCACGGTAGTCAGGCTTGAGCCAGCCGATCTTCGAGCCGGCCTTCTGGAAGGCGTTGGACTTGATGTCGTCCGCCGGACATACGCCCACCGCGAAGGACACCAGCGTGGGCGGCACGTGGATGTCCTCGAAGGAGCCGGACATGCTGTCCTTGCCGCCGATAGCCGCCGCACCGAAATCCAGCTGCGCGTCCAGCGCACCCAGCAGCGCCGAAAGGGGCTTGCCCCAGGCGGTCTCAGAGTTCATGCGCTCGAAGTACTCCTGGAAGGTCAGGTGCACGTTCTTCGTGCCGCTGCCGTGGGCCACCAGCTTGGCAATGGAATCCACCACGGCCAGGTACGCGCCGCGCCAGGGGCTCTTCTCGCTGATGACCGGATCGAAGCCGTAGGCCATCACGCTGGCGGTGTCGCTTTCGCCGCCCACCACGGGCACGCGGCTGGCCATGGCCTGGGCGGGGGTCAGCTGGCGGGACCCGCCGAAGGGCATCAGCAGGGAGGAAGCGCCGTTGGTGGAATCGAAGCGCTCGGCCAGGCCCCGCTGAGAGCAGGTGTTCAGATCCGAAACGGCGGCCTTCATGCCCTCGGCAAAGTCCGCTATGACGGTCGTCTGCGCCTTGTCCTGGGCCTTCACGATGACGTCGGTGTGCTTCGGCGCGCCGTTGGAATTCAGGAATTCGCGGCTCACGTCCACGATGGTGCGCCCATTCCAGTGCATCACCAGGCGGGGCGATTCGGTGACCGTCGCCACCACGGTGGATTCGAGGTTTTCGGAATCGGCCAGCGCCATGAACGCCTCGACATCCTTGGCCTCCAGCACCACGGCCATGCGCTCCTGGGATTCGGAGATGGCCAGCTCGGTGCCGTCCAGGCCCTCATACTTGCGGGGCAC
>JAFWBZ010000335.1 GCA_017537105.1 Clostridia bacterium
CCGGACAGCTGAATGCGGAGATCTTCGCCATGGCTTTCAGAAACGTATACACCTTCGGCCCCACCTTCCGGGCGGAAGAGTCCTATACCCCCAGGCACGCGGCTGAATTCTGGATGATCGAACCTGAGATCGCCTTTGCGGATCTCTCCGTGGATATGGATCTGCAGGAGGAAATGGTCAAGTACATCATCTCCGCGGTGCTGGAGGAGTGCCCGGAGGAGATGAACTTCCTGAACAGCTTCGTGGACAAGGGCCTGATCGAGCGCCTGCAGTTCGTGCGGGACGCCGAATTCGTGCGCTGCAGCTACACCGACGCCATCGACATCCTGAAGAACTCCGGCGAGAAGTTTGAGTATCCCGTGGCCTGGGGCGAGGACCTGCAGACCGAGCACGAGCGCTACCTCACCGAGAAGCACTTCGGCAAGCCGGTGTTCGTCACCGACTGGCCCAAGGAGATCAAGGCCTTCTACATGCGCATGAACGAGGACGGCAAGACCGTTGCGGCGGCCGACCTGCTGGTGCCCGCGGTGGGCGAGCTGTGCGGCGGCAGCCAGCGCGAGGAGCGCTATGACGTGCTGAAGGCCCGCATCGAGGAGCTGGGCATGAACCCCGAGGACTACTGGTGGTACCTGGAGCTGCGCAAGTACGGCACCGCCGAGCACGCCGGCTTCGGCATGGGCTTCGAGCGCATGATCATGTACCTGACCGGCATCGCCAACATCCGCGACGTGCTGCCCTTCCCGCGCACCACCGGAAACGCGGATTTCTGATCGAATAAAGACAGATTTCCCCCTCTGCGCCGCCCGCGCCGGATCGAATCCGCCGGGCGGCGCGCATATTGTGCCCGACGGGCGCAGGAGGGGTCTCTGTTTTTTCGACAGATCCGCTGTGTTTTTGTGAATTGGGTATTGACGCCGACACATTTTCTTGCTAAGATGAGAGTGTTAAGGTTATACCTTGGTTAAGTATCGCTAACACCAAAAGGAGGAGATCCCCATGAACAACATTCCGCAGGTTAAAATGGGCATTCTCGCGGTCAGCCGCGACTGCTTCCCGATCACCCTTTCCGAAAAGCGCCGCAAGGCCATCGTGGCGAAGCTGAAGGAAAAGAATTTTGACATCTACGAGTGCCAGACCATCATCGAGGGCGGCATCGACGCCAACGTGGCCGAGGCCTATGAGGAGATCCAGAAGTCCGGCATCAACGCGCTGGTGGTGTTCCTGGGCAACTTCGGCCCCGAGGGCCCCGAGACCCAGATTGCCAAGCTGTTCGGCGGTCCCGTGATGTACATCGCGGCGGCCGAGGAGGACATCGGCGTGCTGTCCGCGGATCGCGGCGACGCGTACTGCGGCATGCTGAACGCCTCCTACAACCTGAAGCTCAGCGGCATCAAGGCCTACATCCCCGAGTATCCGGTGGGCGACGCCGAGTACTGCGCCAAGGAGATCATCGACTTCGAGCCCATCGCCCGCGCGATCCTGGGCCTGAAGGATCTGAAGATCATCACCTTCGGCCCGCGCCCCTTCGACTTCCTGGCCTGCAACGCGCCCGTCGCCCCGATCTTCAAGTTGGGCGTCAACGTGCAGGAGAACTCCGAGCTGGACCTGCTGAAGGCCTACAAGGAGCACGCCAACGATCCCCGCATCCCCGCCAAGATCAAGGAGATGGAGGACGAGCTGGGCGAGGGCAACAAGATGCCCGGCATCCTGCCCCGTCTGGCCCAGTATGAGCTGACGCTGCTCGACTGGATCGAGGCCAACAAGGGCACCGCGAAGTACGTGGCCATGGCCAACAAGTGCTGGCCAGCCTTCCAGACCGAGTTTGGCTTCGTGCCCTGCTACGTCAACTCCCGCCTGACCGCCATGGGCATCCCGGTGGCCTGCGAGGTGGACATCTACGGCGCGCTGTCCGAGTACATCGGCACCTGCGTGACCGGCGAGCCCGTGACCCTGCTGGACATCAACAACAGCGTGCCCGCGGACATGTACGCCCAGAGCATCGAGGGCAAGTTCGACTACCGCCACAATGAGACCTTCATGGGCTTCCACTGCGGCAACACCCCGATGTGCCGCCTGACCAAGGGCACCATGAAGTATCAGCTGATCATGAAGCGCGGCCTGGAGCCCGACGGCGAGCCGGACATCACCCGCGGCACCCTCGAGGGCGACATCGCGCCCGGCGCGATCACCTTCTATCGCCTGCAGGGCAACGCGGACAGCGTGCTGCAGTCCTACATCGCCCAGGGCGAGATCCTGCCCGTGGCCACCCAGTCCTTCGGCGGCATCGGCGTGTTTGCGATTCCCGAGATGAACCGCTTCTATCGCCACGTGCTGATCGAGGACGGCTATCCGCATCACGGCGCCGTGGCCTTCGGCCATGCCGGCAAGGCCCTCTACGAGGTGTTCAAGTATCTGGGCATCGGCAAGATCAGCTTCAACCAGCCCAAGGGCGTGTACTACAAGTCCGAGAATCCCTTCGCGTAATCGAGGCGTTCGAGGCAAAGGCGGCCCCTGTCCCACGGCGGGACAGGGGCCGCGCTTGTCGGGCCGGGGCCGGCGCGCATCCCCGAAGGGATGCGTGCGCCATGGCTTTGTCGTTCGGGATTTCCCGGACGAAGCGAGCACAAAATGTCGGGAATCGACCTGTCCGATCTGATAGAATGGACCCGTGGCGGAAGGAGGTGCCGGGATGCAGGGCTGGATGGAGGGATTCCAGGCGTCCATCGATTTCATCGAGCAAAACCTGTCGGAGGAATTGAGCATCGACGGAATCGCGGCCAGGGCGGCGCTGTCTCCCTTTTACTACCAGCGCATCTTTGGCGCGCTGTGCGGCATGACCGTTACCGAGTACATCCGCGCGCGGAGAATGACGCTGGCGGCGCAGGAGCTGGCGGGCTCTGAGGCGAGGGTGATCGATGTGGCGGTTCGCTATGGATACCAGTCGCCGGACAGCTTCGCCAAGGCGTTTCAGCGGTTTCACGGAATCGCGCCGTCCCAGGCGCGGGAGCCGGGAGCCTCGCTGCGCTCCTTCGCACCGCTGCACATCAAAATCACGTTGGAGGGTGGAAACATGTTGGATTACCGCATTGTGGAGAAGGCGCCGTTTACCATCGTCGGCGTCAAGCGGCGCTTCAATTCGGAGACCAGCTATCAGGAGATCCCGAAATTCTGGAGCGAGTGGATGACGGACCGAAGGGGACTGAGGGGCGTTTTCGGCGTGTGCATGGACATGGACGGCAAGGATTTCGACTACTGGATTGCCGACAACTACGTGCCGTGGGTGGACATTCCGGAGGGCTGCGGAACCTGCCAAATTCCCGGCGGCCTGTGGGCGCAGTTCCTCTGCAAGGGGCCGCTGCCGGACAGCCTGCAAAGGGTGAACACGCAGATCTGGACCGAATGGCTTCCCTCGCTGCGGGGCTATGCCCTCGCGGGGAACTATTCCCTGGAATGGTACATGCCGCCGGCCGAGAACCCAGCGGACACCGTCAGCTACATCTGCATTCCGCTGAAAAAGCTCGAGGATCGCGCTCTGTAGCGGCATTGCCTCGCCGGTAAGCGATCGCAGAAGAAAATGCAACAGGGGCTTTCCCCGTCCCCGCCGGAAAACCGGCGGGACGGGAAAGCCCCTGCTTTTGCTGGTATTTTTTATCCCAGCACCCTGCGGCCCCAGCTGAACACGCGGTTGTAGTAGCCGCTGGCGATGTTGCTGACGACCACCTTGTGGCCGCCGGAGGAGGCGTGGATGAAGCAGCCGCCGCCGAGGTAGATGCCCACGTGGTCGCAGAGGTCGCTGTCGGAGATGGTGTTGAAGAACACCAGGTCGCCGCGCTTCAGGCTGCTCACGCCGGAGATCTTGGCATAGGAGCTGTCGTAGCCCTGGGAGTAGGCGGTGCGCTTCAGCGACACGCTGACCTTCCGGAAGGCGTAGCCCGTGAGACCGGAGCAGTCGAAGGAGCTCGGGCCGGTGGCGCCGTAGACGTAGGGTCGGCCCAGCTTTTCCTGGGCGGAGTAGATCACGTGCTCCAGCTTTTGTGCGTTGGACATGGAGGAGGAGTAGGAGCTGGTCTTGGACTTCAGTTCGGCGGGCATGGTGGTCACATAGGTGCTGCTCAGCTTGACGCTCTTGGGCGGCGTGACCACGCCGCTGCCGCCGCTGCTCTGGGCCACGGCTTCCGCGGCCTTGGCGCCGGAGGGCAGCCGGACCGCGCCGGCGGAGTAGATCGCCTTCAGCGTGGCCACGCTGGCCGCGCCGTTGGCGGTGAGGCCGTTGGCCTTCTGGAACAGGCCCACCGCGCAGGTGGTGATGGTGCCGTAGCCGCCGTCCACGCTGGACGCCTTGCTCAGGTAGCCCAGGGCGTACAGGCGAGTCTGCAGCCGGGTGATGTCGGCGCTGGAGGAGCTGCCGGAGATCTCCTTGGAGAGCAGCGTGCACTGCGGGGCATAGCCGCCGTAGAGGATGCGCTGCAGCGTCTCGTCCGCCACGCCGGTCTGCGAAAGGCCGCAGGCGGCCTGGAAGCGCTGGATGGCGGTGGTGGCCAGGCTGTTGCCGGTCGTGGAGGGCACGCCGTCATAATAGCCGTAGGAGAGCAGCGTCTTGAGCAGCTTCTGGAGCTCGGCCCCGCCGGTGACGGTGCCATAGGCGGTGCGGCTCAGCTGGTTGACGGGCACGAAGGCATAGCTTCCGCCGTCCACGATGCAGGCCCACTCGCTGGAATAGGCGAACACGTTCACGCTGGCGCCGAGGGCCAGGCTCACGCTGTCGGAGGTCGTGGTGGGGGAGGCATAGGCCCGGACGCCGGACTGGATGACCGTGGCGGTGAAGCCGCCCTTCCTGTAGTCGGAGGGAACCGCGGGCTGGTTGTCGAGCTTCAGGCCGGAGGCGCGGCAGAAGCCGTAGCGGCCCGCCAGCTCGATGTAGGCCCAGTCGCCGGACAGGGAGAGCACATTGACCACCTGGGATTTCTTCAGCGTCCCCAGGAGGTCGGAGGCGTCCCCGGCCAGCCTGTGCACGGGCAGGCGATTCGCGGTGACCACGGCCGGCACGGCGTTTTCGGTGGAGGGCGTCGCCGTCGGCATCGCGGAGGGCGACGCATCGGTGCGGCTCAGCCCCTTCAGGGCGCAGAAGCCGTAGGCGCCGTCCAGCTCGATGAAGGCCCAGTCTCCGTTCCAGCGGATCACGTTGACCAGCTGGCCCTTCTTCAGGGTCATCACCTTTTTCGCGCCGGTGCTGGCGCTGCTGTAGACGTCCAGCGTGGCGGCCGTGACCGCGCCGCGAACGGCGCCGTCGAGGGACGGCGTGGGGGTGGGCGCGATGGTGGGCGTCGGGGTCGGCGCGGCGCCGGAATAGCTCAGCCCCTTGACGGCGCAGTAGCCGTAGCGGCCGTTCAGCTCCACGTAGGCCCAGCTGCCGTTCACGGCGACCAGGTTGAGCGACTGACCCTTCTTCATCGTGCCCAGCTTGGCGGATTTCGTGCTCGCAGACCGGTAGACCGGCAGCTTGCTGGCGCTGACCGTGGCGGCCTTGAGGCCGGAGGGCGTGGGCGCCGGGGTGGCGGTGGGCGTCGTCGGGCTGGATTCGGAGGCCTTGGTCAGCCCCTTGACGGCGCAGAAGCCCCGCTTGCCGTTGACTTCGATATAGGCCCACGTGTCGTTCCACTTGTAGACCTTGACGCTCTGACCCTTCTTCAGCGTGGCCAGGCGGGTGGATTTTGCATTGGCCTTCTTGTAGACCGCGAGCTTGGAGACGCGCACGGTGCCGTTGATGCCGGTGTCTGAGGAACCGGACGGCGCTGCGGGCGCCGGCGTCGCGGTGGCGTTGGGGTCGGGCGTCCGCCAGTTGTCATCCGCCTTGGTGAGGGCGCTGACGTTCATAAAGCCGAGGGCCTGTCCCTTGACCACCATGGCCCAGCTGTCCGAGATCGCCAGCACATAGAGCTGCGTGCCCTGCGGCACGGCGGCCGAGCGGGCGCGGACGTTGGCGGACTGATACACCTTTGCCGCCTGGTTGGTCACCGCCTTGACGCCCACGGCCTCCACCGCGCGCATGTCGTTGATGCTCGCATAGCCGGTTTTGCCCGAATACCTGATCTTTGCCGCCCTGCCGGAATACGCGGTGACGCTCACGATGGTGTACCGGGCCAGCGAGCCCTGCGGCTGCGTCATGGCGGCGTCCCTGTAAACCGTCATGCGGTTCGATGTAACGATCGCCGAAAAGGTTTCCGCCAGCGCCGGCGTCGCCATCGACAGCAGCAGCAGTACCGCGAGTATGGCGGCAGTCAGGCGGTTCTTTCCGTTCTGTATCCTGTTCATCGTATACTCCTTGATCTCCGGGCGGCAGAATTGCACAGGCCTCGTAATGGATTTCTTCACGGAGGACATAGTCGTCCCCACAAACAGAGTATAATTTCGATGCAGGCCAGGGCTTTCCTTCAAAATGAAATGTAATAAAAATAAGCCTGAATTATGGTTGTAATATGTGCGTAATAATTTGAAACACAAAATAAACAGGCTGCGCACAGCCGCGCGACCTGATGGGAACGGCGCGCTTACAGCCTGTTTTCGCGCTGCAGCTGCGCCAGCATGGCCCGGCAGCCGGTCTCGATCTGCCGGTAGACCACGGAGAAGCGGCCGGTGTACCAGGGGTCCTCGATCTCGGCGGGAGAGCCCGCAAACGAGAGCAGCAGGGACATCTTGCCCTCCGGGTCGCCGCCGCAGATGCGCTGCATGTTGCGCAGGTTCACGCGCTCCATGCCCACCAGGCAGTCGTACCGGTCGTAGTCCTCCTTTTCCAGCCTCCGGGCGGTCTTGCCCGCGCAGGAGATGCCGTGCGCGGCCAGCTCGCGCTTCGCGGGGGGATAGACCGGGCAGCCGACTTCCTCATAACTGGTGGCCGCGGAGGCGATTTCGAGGCGGTGCTCCAGGCCGGCCTCCCGCGCCAGCCGCTTCATGATGAACTCCGCCATCGGCGAGCGGCAGATGTTGCCGTGGCAGACAAACAGTACTCTCAGCATGTCATTCCCCCAGCGCCCTCTCCGCCACCAGCGCGGTCCAGCCGTCCCGATCCACCTCCGCGATCACGTGAAAGCCGTTCTTCTTCCAGAAATGGGTGGACTGAGGGTTGCCCTTGTCGATCCCAAGGCGCACGGCCGTGAATCCGGCGCTTTTGAGGAACTGGCACACTTCCCGTATGATCCCGGAGCCGATCTGGCGGCCCTGGAGCTGCCCGTTCATCATAAAGAAGCCGATATAGGCGCAATCGTCGCTCGGATATCCGTCGATCAGATCCATGACCGCGACCAGCGTATCCTCCGCGTAAAACCCGACGTAGTACTTCGAGGACGCCGGTTTGCCCGGCGGCGTCGCGTGCAGGTCGCTGAGGATGAGCTCCCGGGAGGGCTGCCTGCCGCAATACCGGAAGTACTGTTCATTCTGCAGGAAGAGATCGTAAATTGCGTCCACGTCCGCGTCGTCCATGCATCGGACGGCATACTGGCTGCTGAGTCTGACAATATCGAGCATAGGGTTTCTCCTTTATCGGGGTTCGATTTTCACGGGCAGTACCCGCCGCCTCCGGGAAGCCATTCCCGCCGAGGCCTTCGCGTCGCCGGCGCTATGGCAGTCCGAGGCGGTCGAAGAGCTCGCCGTCGAGGCCGATGATGTTGTCGAGGTCGATGACCGTTCCGTCCTCCATGTGGAGCTCGAAGGCCTCCGGCAGCAGCCGACGGACGACGCCGGTGATGGGCTCGTAGCGCCCGCCGGCCTTGCGCCGGTCGGGGATGAAGCGGGTGATGGTCACGACGGGCCGGGATTTCAGCCGTTCCCGGAGCACGGCCATGCGGGCGTTCAGCGCCGCGCGGTCGGATTCGCCCAGCTCGATGCGCTCGTCGGTGAGCCGCCGGACCTCCTCGATGGCCTCGCCGTAGCCGGTCAGCGCCGCGAAGGGCGCGAACTGCGCCGCGCGGTCGTGGCGCGACATCCGCGGGTGGGTGGGCGAGGTGGGGTGGGGGAGATCCAGCAGGTCGTCGTAGCGATGGGGATCGTTGGGATCGTTGTTGAACATGCTGCCTCCCTTCAGGCCCGGTGGCCGCCGATCTGTTCGTTGCGCTGGCGGGCCGTGGCGCCCTCCTCAAAATCGGTTCCCCGCAGGATGGCGTTCTTGCCGTACTTCTCCTTGATGGCCAGCACGACCTCCTGCTGTTTGCGCTCCCGCGCCCGGGCGGCGTCGGCCTCGGCCTGCCGCTGCTGTTCCGCCTCGTAGTCGGTGAACATGTCCAGCTGCACGCTCTCCTGCGCCCGCGACGCCCGGGCCGCGGCCTCGTCGACGGTGTGGTTGGCCGCCACGACCATGCGCCGCACCAGCAGGTTTCGGTCCACGATGCGGTCGAACAGGGCCATCACCGCCTCGGTGATCTGCCGCGTCGAGGAGGTGAAGCCGTCCAGGCGGATGCTGCCGTGGGCGTGCCTGGGCACCTCGCGGCCGTAGAAGTCGGTGGTGACGGCGCCGCGATAGCGCGCCCGGCGGGAGGCGTCCGACAGGTTTTCGATGTCATAGCCGATGGTGAGCACCATCTGGTCGCAGACCAGCTTCTTGGCCACCATCGACAGCACCAGCTGATCGGTCATCTCCCGAACCACCAGCTTCGCCTTTTCAAAGGGGTAGGGCTCATGCAGCACCTGGCCCTCGCTGAGGCTGGTGGATTCCGGCCGGTAGGCCTGGATGTCCGCGATGGTGCAGGGCTCCCAGCCCCAGGCGTGGTCGATGAGCAGTTCGGCGTTGATGCCGAACAGCCGGTACAGCAGATCTTCGTTGTAGTAATCGGCCTTTCCGCCCACCGAGCACCGGGCGACGTCGCCCATGGTGTACAGGCCCTCGGCCTCCAGCTTCCGGGCGTAGCCGCGGCCGATCCGCCAGAAGTCGGTCAGCGGGCGATGGGTCCACATCTGGCGCCGGTAGCCCGCCTCGTCCAGCTCGGCGATGCGCACGCCGTCCTTGTCCGGCGGGATGTGCTTGGCCACCACGTCCATGGCGATCTTGCTCAGATACATGTTCGTGCCGATGCCCACGGTGGCGGTGATGCCGGTGGTGTAGAGCACCTCGTCGATGATCCTGCGGGCCAGCTGGCGCGCGTTCATGCCGTAGTTCTTCAGATAGTGGGTGACATCCATGAACACCTCGTCGATGGAGTAGACGTGGATGTCCTCCGGGGCGATGAAGCGGGTGTAGATGTCGTAGATGCGCGTGCTGGTGGCCACGTAGAGGGCCATGCGGGGCCGGGCGACGATGTAGTCCACCGCCAGCGACGGGTCCGCCTGCAGCGCGTCGTCGTCCCAGGACTTGCCCGTCAGCGCGCCGCCGGGGGCGGATTTGCGGCGCTCCCGGTTGACCTGCCGGACCTTCTGCACCACCTCGAACAGCCGCGCCCGACCGGGGATGCCGTGGGCCTTCAGCGACGGAGACACTGCCAGGCAGATGGTCTTTTCCGTGCGGCTCTCGTCCGCCACCACGAGATTGACGCGCAGCGGGTCGAGCCCCCGTGCGCGGCACTCCACCGAGGCGTAGAAGGACTTCAGGTCGATGGCGATGTACTGCCTGCTTTCTTCGTTCATGGCACACCTCAACTCGTGCGGGATCGGCGCGCAGGCGCGGCCGCCCGCCCAGGTTCATTATAGTATAGCGCAAAAAGCGTGTCAAGAAAGCGCGGGCGGCGTTTGCGCTTGCAAATCCCGCGGCGTTCCCCTATAATGATGGGCAGAGAACGCACAAACGGATGGGAGGATGCCCACATGACCAGAACGCTGATCGTCGATATTCCGCTGCTGACCGCGGCGCACCGCGAGGCCATCGGGGAGGCGGCCCGGGCCCGGGGCTTTGCGGTCGTTTTCCCCGCGAACGAGGCCGAGGCGCTGGCCGCCGCCGGACGCGCGGAGATCCTGTTCGGCGCGAGCCTGTCGCTGCCGAAGGCGGCGCCGAACCTGAAGTGGCTGTGCGTGCCCAGCGCGGGCGCGGAGCCGTACCTGCCGACGGAGGTCTACGCCAACCCGGACGCCGTGCTGACCAACTCCTCGGGCGCCTACGGCGTCACCATCGCGGAGCACACGGTGATGGTCGCCC
>JAFWBZ010000028.1 GCA_017537105.1 Clostridia bacterium
ACGCCAGCGGCTGCGCCACGCTGTGGGGCGGGGAGATCGTCACCTTCCTGTTCACGCCCCAGGACGACTCGGCGTATATGATGGCCGCGACGGAGATCATGGAGAGCTTCCGCACGCTGTGATTCCCGGCGCACCGGAGGAAACGGCCGCGTCCCGATCCGGAAATCCCGGTCGGGGCGCGGCTCTTTATATCTAAACGTAATAATATTTAATAATATTGTAAGATATTAAAACTGCATGAGGCACATTTTTACGCTTTACAAATCGTGAAGGAAATGAGACAATAATAGGACAGAAATTATTGCGAGGTTGTTTCGGGACGATGAAACGTTTGTCTGTTGTGCTCATCGTGGCGCTCGTGGCCGGACTGCTCGGCGGGTGCCGCTTTGCCATTGTGGAGAGCGACGCGATACAGGTCATGGGCCTGGCGGCGCTGGCGGAGGACGAGGGAGAGGCGCTGTTCGACCTCCAGGAGGAGGGTGACGCTGCGCCGGTCGAAGTGGAGGCGACCCCCGCGCCGGAGGAATCGTCGGGGCTGATCGGCCTGCACAGCCGGGACGAGGAGGGCGAATCCGGGGTGCGCAAGCTCCAGGAGGCGCTGATCCGTCTGGGATACCTGAAGGTCGAGGCGGACGGCGCATTCGGCTCCCGAACGCTGAAGGCGCTCAAGCACTTCCAGAGCGACAACGGCCTGGAACAGACCGGCGTGCTGGACGCGGCCACGCAGGCGGCGCTGTTTCCCGAGCCGGAGGTGACCACCGCGCCCGGCGATCTGCGGTATTCCGTGGGCAGCTCCGGCGAGGGCGTTCGCAAGCTGCGGGAGAAGCTCCGGCAGTATGGCTTCTCGACCCGCGAGGCCTTGGAGGAATTCGACGAGATGACCGCCGACGAGGTCATGGCCTTCCAGACGTACGCCGTGGAGCGGTACGGCACGGAATTCGACGATCCGATCGATCCCGCGCTGATGCTGGTGGAATCCTCACTGGTGGAGAGCGGTGGGCCGGAGCAGACCGCCCTGGCGGCGCTGCCCGAGGCCACGCCGGAGCCCGCACCGCTGGAGACGGCGCTGCCTGAGATGCCCGCACTGGCGCCGGTGGCGACGCTGCGGCCGCACCACGCCATGGACGGCATGGTCAGCGAAAACCTGTACGCCTATTTGCTCTCCGAGCGCTTCCCGGTGTATCGCAGCACGGTGCAGCGCGGGGACGAGGGGATCGAGGTGCAGCGCGTGCAGAGCCGTCTTTCGACGCTGGACTACTACTACGAAGAGGTCACCGGCGCCTTTGACGAGGCGACGGTGGAGGCGCTCAGGCTCTTTCAGGAGAGCAACCGGCTGCAGGCGACGGGCATCGCCGACGCGGAGACTCAGACGCTGCTGTTCTCAAAGCATCCCGTGGCCCCGGAGAAGGTCGACCAGCCGTTTTACATCAAAGTTTCCCTGGTGGAACAGCGCGTGTACGTCTATCGCTGGGTGGACGGCGACTATTCGCGGCTCATCAAGACCATGGTCTGTTCCACCGGCTTCGGCAATTCCACGCCCAAGGGCATTTTCGTCTCGCCGGGACGCAGGGACGCCCGCTGGCACTACTTCGCCGAGTTCAACTGCTGGGCGCAGTATGCCTTCATCATCAAGGGGAGCATTTTGTTCCACTCCGTGATCTTTTCCGGCAGAAGCGAGGCCACGCTGCGGCGGAGCACGCTGTACAACCTGGGCCGCAAGGCCTCCCACGGATGCGTGCGGCTGAAGGTGGAGGACGCGAAGTGGATCTACGACCACTGTGGCGCGGGGCAGGTCATCGAGATCTACTGAGCGACCGTCGTCCCGAAGATGTGAAGGTATTGTAATAATTGTAACATTCCTCCACATTTTAATGAATGTTAAACGTTACGCCATATGTTTGATGCGATTGAAGCGTATAATAGCGTTGATGAAATGGAAACATCCGGCCCGTACGGATTGATGGGAGTGTGGACATTGAAGAGAATACTGAGTGCGATCCTGATGCTGGCGATGCTGTTCGCGGTGCTGCCGCAGGCGGTGTCCGAGGGCATGTCTGCCGGCGAGGCACTCTTTGGAGATGCGGATTATGCGGACGCGGCCAGTGCCGCCGAAGACGCCAGTGACGACATGTACGGCAGCAACGACACTGCTTCCGTGAACGTCTATCCCACGCTTCGGCTGGGGGACAGCGACGGTGCAGACGGCGTGGCGTACATCGTGTTCATGCAGAACCGCCTGATCGAGCTGGGCTACCTGGCGGACGAGGCGGATGGCTATTACGGCTCCAACACGGAGCAGGCCGTCAAGGAGTTCCAGAAGTCCAACGGCCTCCAGGCGACCGGCATCGCCGATCCCTCTACCCAGGAAAAGCTCTATAGTGACGCCTCCACGCTGGTGCGCGCCTCCGCGGACACCACGCTGTACGGCAGTGACGTCATGCGCACCCAGACCGCCATGGCGCAGTGGGGCTTCATGTTCAGCAAGGTGGACGGCAAGATGGGCGACAACACCCGCACCGCCATCAAGACCTTCAAGAAGTACATGGCTTCCATCGACCCGACCTACGGCGTCACCCCCACGCCCGAGCCCACGCCCACGCCCAACGTGAACATCACCACCGCCTTCGGCGACATGCCGGTGGCCATGGACGTGCTGCTGGAGGGCGCGAACCCCACGTCGGTGACCGCCAATGGCGAGATCGACGACGCGCTGCTCGAGTACGTGGACGGCGTGAAGACCTTCCAGGTCTACCGCCAGACCGTGCAGAACGTGGACAAGGGCGACGAGGTGCTGCGCGTCCAGAAGCGACTGAAGTCCCTCAAATACCTCTACTCCGCCGACGGCAGCTACGGCTCCCTCACGGAAAACGCCCTCAAGTACTTCCAGAAGAAGAACGGCCTGAAGCAGACCGGCGTGGCCGACAAGGCGACCCAGGAGCGGCTGTTCTCCGCCTCCGCCATGGAGTCTGAGGAGTACGTGTTCCCCTACAAGATCGTGGTGGACATCAGCGACCAGCGCGTGTACGTGGGCCAGTGGAACGGCTCCAGCTACAAAAACCTGGTCAAGAAGTTCGTCTGCTCCACCGGCAAGAAGGGCACGCCGACCCCCCTGGGCACGTACCAGTCCTACGGCAGGGCCGGCGGCGAGTGGTACTTCTTCAAGGATTTCAACTGCTACGCGCGCTGGGCGACTCGCATCGTCGGCGGCATACTGTTCCACTCCGTCACCTATACCCGCAACAAGCGCCCAAGCGGCTCTGAGCGCGGCCTGGGCCGCAGGGCTTCCCACGGCTGCGTCCGCCTGCGTGTCGTGGATGCCAAGTGGATCTATGACAACTGCCCGAGGGGCACCACCGTGGTGATTCAGAACTGACGCCTGCAGAAGGGCAAAGGAACTGCCTCAGGACGACTTCCACAAGTCGCTCTGAGGCAGTTCCTTTTTTGCGTCCTTCACCGATATGTGAGGGACATATTTCTTTCCGCTATGGCTGCCGTTCCTCCGTAGGGACGGCGGAAAGCTGCGCCTCCAGTGCGCCGATGCGCCGGGCGATCTCGTCGCAGAAGGCGTCGGCGGCCTCGGTGCGGGCCTGACCCGTGAGAGCGACGAATTCC
>JAFWBZ010000029.1 GCA_017537105.1 Clostridia bacterium
CACTTGGCCTTGACGACATTGTTTTCCAGATCGGCGACATAGATCGACGTGGCCGTGATGGTGGTCGTCTCGGTGGTCGGCTCGGTGGTGTCGCCGGTGGTCTCGGAGGCCACCGCCGGGCGGGTGCCGACGCAGTTGTAAAAAACGTGGCGGGTGTGGTTCGCGTCGCCGGAGAACTCGAACATCAGCGCGAAATGAACCGCCTGAACGTTCGCCTCCTCATACACGATGCCGTTGGCGGCGATCGCTGCTGCCCAGATCGCGGCCATCACCTCATCGGTGAAGCGGGCCACTTCCAGGTCGCCGGAATATCCGTTGTTGTCGTTGGCAACGAAATAGCCGGCGATGTTGTCAGCGGGCCACGGCGTCAGGTCGCCCTGCGGCTCCAGGGAGATGGAGCGGGCGCCGGGGTTCATGATGGGCGTGCCATAAGTGGCGCTGCCGTCGGCGGCGATGGTCGCCACGACGAAGGCCACCTTTTCAAGGCCAAATTTGACCTTATTCTGATCAGCCATTGATTGATACCTCCGTTGTGTAGGTCGTTTGGTACATGCGCTCACCGTCGATGTAGGTCTCCGCCTTGGCGTAAGGCAGCGCGTTGGCCGTCAGCGCGGCCTCCACGGCGCCCTCCAGGTCGAAGTCCACATTGTCCGTGTACAGCTCGATCACAAGGGCGGTGATATGCGCATAGTTGATATTGTCGGCTTGCAGGTCGTCGTCGTTCGGGTACATGAAGCATATGAACGGCGGTCCCTGCGGGTGCGCGCCGTCCCTGTCGTCAAAATGATCATAGGCATAGGGCAGGCCGATGCCGCCGATCATGGTCGCGATTTCCTGTCGTGTCATAGCCTCGACAGCACCTCCCTCTCAAATGTCTCGGTCAATTCATCGGCAACCGGCGCGATGTGTTCATGGGCTGGCGTGCGCGGGAATGTCCGGCCTGTGCCGTTGCGGGTTACGTGGCCGTATTCCAGCAGGTGAGGTAGTCCGGGATGATCGTTATAGATAATCGCCGTGGTTCCCGTCCTGCCGGTCTCTGTCTGCGATTTCCAGCCTTTTGCGTACTCGGAGCCGTCCACTGTTTCGCGCGATTTCTGCCGAAGCGCCTGCGCGCCCTTCTGTCCCATCTGTGCCGCGATCTCGCCCACGTTACCGGCGATTTCACCGGCATATTCGTTGAGTATCCCGGCGATGGCCTCATTCAGCTTGTCAAGCGCCAGTTTGCGCGCCATGCACGCCCACCTCCCGCTGCACATAGAGCTCCAGTTCGTCGGTGCGCGCGTGATAAGTCCGATAAACGGCGTACCGCGCACCGTTGTAGATCAGCCGGGTCTCGCCCTGGTAGTCGCCGAAGAACACGGTGATCCGGTACTCCGGCCGCAGGCCGCTCTGTCCGGCCGCGAAGAACTCCGCGCGGCTCACGCTGTCCACCTGGCAGAAGATCTCCCGCTGGGTCTCCTCGCCGTCGCGCCACACGCCGGTGGCGTCCTGGCTGCGGGCGTTGGACAGCAGGGTGATCACGTTCGACCGGTCCATGCCATCACTCCCCGTTCAGCCAGTCGGTGTACCCGGTGCAGGTCGCCAGCTGGGCCTTCTGTTCGTCGTAGGACCGTTTCAGCCGGTCGTAGTCGTCCGGCTGTCCGAAGTGCAGCCTGCAGTAGGTGATCACCGCCAGCTGCACGATGGCGTCCATCTGCTCGGGCACCACCACGCCCGCCACGCCCAGGTCCAGCTGGGCCGCGGAGATCAGGTCGCTGATCTCGCTGTCAAAGGCCGTTGTGCTGATGCGCAGCGCCAGCCGCACGGCGTCAAGCAGTGTCGTCTCTGCCATGCTTTACACCTCGCTTATGTTGCTGATCGTCGTCTTCCACAACTCGTGATCCTCCGGGTAAATGGTGATATGCCCGATGTGCCCGCACACCACAGACGGCTCGCAGTACAGCTTGTAGCCGAGCTCCTGCGCGCGCTGGCAGAAGGCGATGTCCTCGCCCAGATGCTTCAGCGGCGTGAAGCAGGTGCCCTTGTTCAGGCACACCGACTTCAGTATCTCGGTCTCCACCAGCACGCAGCCGAAACCGCACCCGGCGATCTCGAAGGTCTCCGCGGGATACGTTTCAAAGCGCTCGATGTGGTTGATCTCGATGCTCTTGAAGATGCAGCTCGCGTAGCCCTTCCGCCGGGCGTGGTAGATTCCCGTGACGAACCCCTTGCCGCTGAACATCAGGTCATCCAGCAGGCTGGGCTGGAAGACCATGTCGCTGTCGAGCCACAGCACGTGGGTGTATTCCTCGTTGATGGCCCGGTGGGCGATCCGCTCCCGCGCCAGGTATACCAGGGTGCCGGAGTTGATGTCCAGGTCGAAATTCACTTTTTCGTCCCGCAGTCGCTGGATCAGCGCGCACAGGCACTTCATGAACTCGACGTGGACGAAGTCCATTGTGGGAATCCCGATCAGCAGCTTCATGGTTTACCTCTTTTTCTTCGTCGTCGGCTTCTCCGTCTTCACTTCCGCCCAGACGGGTTCAGCCGAATGGGTGTTCACCAGAAACGCGCACACGGAAGGGGAGACCTCTACGATCTCCCCCGCCCTGTGCATGATCTTCTGGTCCCTCAGCAGCAGCACCTTCATCAGGTGGTCACCGCGGCGGGCTTGGTGATGTTCACGAAGCGGCCGGGAGCGGTCACCGCATGAGCGGCATACTGGCGACCGACGACCTTCACCAGGTCGGCCTCGGCTTCGGACAGGTCGTCCCACTTGATGGCCACGCCCTCGCCTTCGGGATAGTTCACCTGCTCGCCGGACAGGTCGCCCAGGATGGCGTACACCGCGTTGTTGTTGGCCGACGCATAGGCGGGCAGCGCGTTGGTGTACAGCACCTTCAGACCCATGAAGGGATCAATGGCGAAGTTGGCGGCGGCGTAGGCCTCGTAGAACGCGGCATAGGTCAGCCGGTTCATGATGATGACCGGGTTGCGCGCCTCGTCGGACAGGTAGCCGGAAGCGGTGGCGATGGCAGTGACGCCGGGCGCCACGTTGCTCTTCGGGATGCCCACGGCGCTGCCGCTGTGGCTGGTGGATGCGCCCGCGATGTCGCCCACCACATCAGCCGACAGCTTGCGGATGATCTGATAGGTCAGTTCGTCGTAGACGTAGCGCAGGAAGGCCTCGCCGCCCATGGTGACGGCCTCGTCGGTGATCTTGATCCACTTCTTGATGTTCTGGGGGATCATGGTCACAATGCCCAGCACCAGGCTCTCCTCGCTGGGCGCGGAGGTGCCTTCGGTGTGCACCGCCGCCGCGGTGGCGCTGCGCTCGAAGGCCACCTTCAGGTTGCCGCGGAAGTAGGTCTTCCGCACGCGGGACAGGATCTCGTCGTTGTCCCAGGCGGTCCGGACGATCTCATCCACCAGCACGGGCACGGGCACGGGGCCGGACCCGACGACGCTGGCGGGGTTGGTCTCGGTCAGGATCGCGCGGCACTCGTCGGCGTTGCCGGTCCTGATGTAGTTGGCGTAAGCGTTGATATAGCGTTCAGACTTGCGGACCTCGTCCAGGGTGGGCTGGGTCTCGGTGGTGGCGACCCTGCGGCCATTCACGTCGGCAGCGGCGGCAGCCTTGCGGATCTCTTCGCGCTTGGCGGCTTCGGCCTTGCGGGCCTCCAGCTCCTCGTTGATGGCGCGGACTTCCTCCTTGAGTGCGTCCAGATCGGTGCCCTCCTGGTCCAGCTCGGCGGGGATGGCGGCCTTGCGGGCTTCCAGCTCGGCGATGGTCATCTTCTTGATCTTATCCTTCATGATGCTTTATCCTTTCTTTGGTCGATGTGTTTCAGAGCTCGCAGAGAACACTGATTGCCTTCTTCTGCCGTTCCCGCTTTTCAGCGGCAAGCCGCTCCTGCTTGAGCTCGTCGATCAATCCGTCGGCGTAGCTGCGGGCAGAAATACTCGTCGCGTCGTTGGCCGGCAGGCTCACGGCGCTGACGTCGTATAACTTGGAGATCCGGGTGATGGTGCGCAGCACGGTGATGGTGGTGACGCCGGTGTCCTCGTCGCGCTCCTCCGTCTTCTCGCGCTTGTCCTGGCTCACCCGGAAGCCGAAGGACATCTTGGTGGTATAGCCGCCCTCGATCTCGTCGTACACCTCGCGACCGAGTTCGGTGCCGCCAAGCTGGGCGTGGATGCGCAGGCCGACGCTGTCCGGCGCCACTTCCAGCGTGCCGTTGGACGTTCGGGCGAACACGCGCCCCTCGTGGTCGTACTGCATGATCACGTCGTCCATGTCGCAGTCTTTGAAGGCATCGCGGTCCACCTGCTCGCGCACGATGTACATCACGCCGCTATAGGCGACGCGGCCCAGCTCATAGGGCTCGTTAAACCGCGTGGCGTAGCCGGTGACGTTCTTCTCGCCGGTGTCGTCGTCGCTTCGGCGCTCGAAGCCGGAGACGTCGATATTCCGGTACTGGCGGCCCTCGTCCAATTTCTGCATCAGGCTCTTCGGAATCATTGCTCATTCCCTCCGTTTACTGGTGTTATGGGCCGATTGTCGCCCAGGTCGTAGTATTCGCCGCGGATGGGGATCTTCTGGCCCAGCCCATTCGGCAGCGGCGGCAGATTCCAGATCTCCCGCAGCTCGTCGATGGTCGCCATGCCGCGGTCCGCGAATCCCTGCGTCACCGCCAGCTTGTCCGCGTTGGTCATGTACTGGATCCTGTTCGTGGTGGCAATGACCCGGTTGCCCTGGCTCTGCTCGCGGAAGGTGAACAGCATCTTCGTCAGCACGTCCGACAGCTGGATGGCGAAGGGCTCGATCGCGCCCTCATAGAACGCAGCCCAGGCGTCGCCGTAGGCCTTGTTGGTCAGTATGTCGTCGTTCACGCCGAAGTAGCTGTACACGCTGTCGCGGATGGCCTTCATCTGGTCCGCGTCCACCACCCAGGGCTTGACATCCACCTGCTTGATGTTCGTGTAGGTGTTCGGGAACAGCAGCAGGCCGCCGCCTTCGGCGTCCCGGCTGAAATTCTCCTCGGTGAAGCGCTGGCGCTCCTTCTTCAGGTCCTCGGCCTTCGCAAAGTTGGACAGCTGTGCCATGAAGCGGTAGGTCGCTGCGCTCTTCACGCCCTCCTGAATGCCCTGGTTCTGGATGTGGATCAGGTCCATTGTGGGCAGCAGCGCCCGGTTGCTCTCGCCGAACAGGTCGTCCCTGTACTGGAACCGCGTCATGATGCCGCAGTATTCCAGCTCCACCGCCGCGCGCTCGCCCCAAGCGAACTCATAGCGGATGTAGGGCACGCCGCCGTACTGGATCAGCTCGCAGCGCGTCGGCAGCGGCGCATACAGCCCGCTGATCTCGCCGTACTCGTCCCACACCGGCGTGATGAACGCCGTGTTGTGCACGTCCAGTATCGTGCTCAGCCGGTACAGGAACTGCCCCCAGGTCTGGTAGGCGTTCGGTCCGTGCTTCAGCTTCACGCGCAGTCCCGGCTTGGCTGCGCCCTGCACGTCCACCTGCAGCTTCGACATGTGGGTCGCCCGCTTGTCGATGGCGCTGCGCACCAGCTCGCTCTCATACACGCTGCCGCCGAAGGAGGTGAAGTGCGGCTTGTACCCGTTCAGCAGCCGGAACTCGCCCTGATAGTCGCCCCTGGGCTTGGGCCTGTTGCCGAAGAGCTTGTCAAAAAGTCCCATGTTCTATCACCTCAGTTTTTCAGCTGCTCGCCGATGTCGGCATAGTGCTTCTGCCGGACGGTCATCGCGTCCAGCAGGGCGGCAGCTCCGTCGATATGTACGCCGGGCGACACCTTCACCAGCTTGCCCCGCCCGCGCTCAGTGCTCATCTTTATGGCGCTGTTCAGCAGGTGGATCTTCAGCAGGTCGTTGTCCCCGATGTGAATCTTCCCGTCCTCCAGCAGCCCCTGCGTCTCCTGAATCACGCCGTACAGGTTCTCGCCCTGGAACACGTCGTCCATGTGGAAGCCGTAAGCCTCCATGTCCTTCACCAGGTACTGCGCGGAGTACCGGTCATAGCCGGTCTGAAGCGGGAAGATCTGGTACTGCTCCACCAGCATCCGGAACCAGTTGAAACAATCGTGATAGTCGATCAGGTTGTCCCCGGAGGCCTGCAAGAAACCCCGCTGCATGTAAATGTTATATGGCACGCCGTCGCGCTGCGTGGCCTCGTCGATCTTCTCGGCTGGCAGAAAGAACTTCGCGAACACGTACAGCTCGCCGGCCTTCTCGATCACGGCCAGGCAGGCCGTCAGGTCGCGCGCCTGGGACAGGTCGATGCCGCCCACGCAGTAGCTGTTCCGGAAGTCCTCCAGCGCAAGCGCCGGGCCCCCGGCCCTGTCCACCGTCTGCGCCGGGAGCCATGCCAGGCTGCTGTTCTGCTTGATACAGCAGTACTTGGTCATGAACTCGGCCTTCTTGGACAGGCTGCCCTCGGCGATGGCGATCTCCTCCAGCATGAAGTCCACCGAGACGGAGACGCCCAGGTTCGGGATGCTCTTGCGCAGCTCGTTGATGTCGTTCCAGGCATCCAGGTCGTCGATCATGTACATGACCGGCAGCAGGCGCTTCTCCTTGGAGCCGCCCTCCAGGAACCGGGTCGCGCGCTTCACCAGCTCGTCATAGATCGAGTCGTTGATGTAACCGGAGGTCGTGCAGCTCAGCAGCAGCCCCTCAGGCCGCGCGCCCATGCCGCTCTTCATGACCTCGTATTGCTTCAGGCCCTTGTCGCCCTCCCAGGCGGCAACCTCGTCGCACACGCACAGCGATGGGTTGAAGCCGTCCGACTTCTTTGCCGAAAAGGCGATCTTCTTGCACGTGGCGTTGATGCCGGGGATGTACAGGTCCGACTGGCGGTGCTTCGCCAGCATGCTGTCGTCGTTGATTCGCTTGTTGTGCTCGTCCTTCTCGCTGGCGATCTCCTTGGCTTCCTGCCACTCGGGATCCAGCGTGATCATCTGCCAGACGTTGTTGTAGATGATGTCCGCCTGGTCCAACTTCGGCGCCAGGCAGTAGACCTTGGAGCCGTAGCCGCCGTCCACGCGGAAGATGTAATCGGCGATCGCCGCGGCCAGAAGGCTCTTGCCGTTCTTCCGGGCCACCACCAGCAGCACCTCGCGGAACTGCCGGTTGCCCTTGTCGTCAACGATCCCGAAGATCGCGGAGATCAGCGCCTTCTGCCACAGCTCAAGCCGCAGAGGCCCCGGGGCCAGCGGGCCCTCGGTGTGGAAGCAGTGCGCCTCGATCCATTCGATGGCGGCGTTTGCCTTCTTCTGGTCAAACTTAAAGGCCTTGCTTTCAAGGCCCGTCACCAGATACTCATATATCAGCTTCACCCAGCGCCCGACGACGATCGAGCCGTCCTTGATGCCCTGGTAGTAGGCGTAAATATAATTCTTCCGTCTCATCCCGCCTCATCCCGGCTCAAATCTGCCCGTCTCTCTCGTAACCGGCTTTTCTCGAG
>JAFWBZ010000336.1 GCA_017537105.1 Clostridia bacterium
GCGTCCTTGATCTGCAGGTCGATCTTGGGACCGTAGAAAGCGCCGTCGCCTTCGTTGATCTCGTAGCCGCCTTCGCCGTACTTCTTGTCCAGGATCTTCTTCAGGGCAGCTTCTGCCTTGTTCCAGACCTCGATATCGCCCATGAAGTCCTCGGGGCGGGTGGACAGCTCGGCGCGGTAGGTGAGGCCGAAGGTGCCGTAGATCTCGTCGGCGATGGAGATGATGTCGGCGATCTCGTCCTCGATCTGGCTCTCCATGACGAAGGTGTGGTCGTCGTCCTGCCGGAACTCCTGCACGCGGAACAGGCCGTTCATCTGGCCGGACTTCTCCTTGCGGTGCAGCACGTCGTATTCGCTGTAGCGGATCGGCAGCTCCTTGTAGGAGTGCAGCGTGCGCTTGTAGGTCATCATGGCGTTGGGGCAGTTCATGGGCTTGGCGCCCATGGTGTCGTCCGCGTCGCGGTTGAACAGCGGGCTGCCCTCGGGGAGTTTCACCGTGGCGGTCTCGTCCAGGCCGGCCATCGGGTTTTCCAGTATGCCGGGAATCTCGGCGTCCGCCTTCAGGAAGCCGGATACGCCGGGCACCATGAACATGTTGTTCTGATAGTGGGCCCAGTGGCCGGAGATCAGCCACAGCTTCTTCTTGTTGATCAGCGGCGCGGAGATCTCGGTGTAGCCATGCTTCGCCTGAATCTGGCGGGAATAGGCCAGCAGCACCTGATACATCTTCCAGCCGCGGGGCAGCCAGTAGGCCATGCCGGGGGCGGTCTCGTCGAACATGAACAGGTCCAGCGCCGTGCCGATCTTCTTGTGGTCGCGCTCCTGGGCCTCCTTGATCCAGGCCAGGTGGTCCTTCAGGCCCTGGCGGTCCGGGAAGGCGTAGACGTACACGCGCTGCAGCTGCTCGCGGTGCTCGTCGCCGCGCCAGTAGGCGCCCGCCACGGAGCGAATCTGGAAGGCCGCGTTCATGAGCTCCTGGGAGTTGGACACGTGGGGGCCCCGGCACAGGTCGATGAAGTCGTCGCCGGTCCAGTAGCAGGTGATGGTCTCGCCCTCGGGCAGGTCGTTGATGAGCTCGGTCTTGAACTTCTGGCCCTTGAACTGCGCAAGCGCTTCCTCGCGGGTCAGTTCCTTGCAGGTCCAGTCCTCGCGGCGCTTGATGATCTCGCGCATCCTGTCTTCGATGGTCTTGAAGTCGTCCGCACCGATGGTCATCGGGATCTCGAAATCATAGTAGAAGCCATCCGCGATCTGCGGGCCGATGGCATACTGCACCTTGTCCGCGCCGTAGATCTCGATCACGGCCTTGGCCAGGATGTGCGCCAGGGAATGGCGATAGACGCTCTCGTAAAACTCCTTGTACTGCTCCTTGTCCAACTGAAAAACCTCCCTCATATTCTCGCGGTGCGGGACAATAAAAGCGCCCCTGCACACATTTTGATGTCTGCCAGGGGCGCCTGATCAGCGCGGTTCCACCCCGATTGCCGCCCGAAGGCGGCCACTCATTGATCGCGGTAACGGCGCGTGCCGGACCTGTTCGCAGGTCTCTCGGAGGCGGTGTTCAAGGGATTGCCGCGAGCGCTCGCACCGACCGCGCCCTCTCTGGTGCCGGACAAAGCCCCTCTACTCTTCCTCGTCAGCGATTTCATTCATTATAGCGCGATTCCGGACGTCTGTAAAGGTGGAAAGCGTAAATTTACGCAGCCGCATCGGCCTCCTCGGCGCTGTCGGCCTCCAGCTGCCCGATGTAATCGTACAGCGTCTCGGCCAGCGCGGCGCGGGTGAGGGGATCCTCCCCGAGGTCGACCTCCGGGCTCCCCTCCAGCCCGACGGCATAGGCGAAGGCCTCCAGCACGGAGCCGCAGCCCTCGACGGTGAGCGCCTCATCGGCCTCCGCACCGTTCCATAGGATGCCGTATTCCGTCAGGGCGGGGACGGCCTCCGCCGGATCGGAGGAGCCGCCGGCCAGGGCGTAGAGCGCGCCGGCGAGGTCGCCCACGGTGGCAGGGGCCTCCAGGCCGAAGCTGCCGTCCTCCAGGGCGGCCATGAAGCCGTTGTCATAGACGTAGCGCACGGCCTCAAAGTGCTCACTGCCCTGGGGCACGTCGGAGAGCTCCGTCTGGGACTTGTCCACCGCGCCGAAGGGGTTCAGGATCACGTCGTAGAGGTCGGCGTTGGCATTGATCGCCGCGGCGCCACCGGCGGTGGCGCGATAGCCCTCCTCCATGAGCCTTGCGTACATGTCCGCGTAGCCCTTCATCTTCTCGGGCGTGGCGCTCTTGAGGGCGCGCATGTTTTCCAGGGTCTCCTCCTGGGAGCGATGCTCCAGCAGCAGGTTCAGCGCTTCGCCCGCGTCGGTCAGCTCGCCCTCCGGCAGCGCGTAGGCGGTATAGCTGGAGAGGATGTAGCCGTTCAGCGTATCCTGCTCGATCTGCGCCGCGGAGAGCAGCTCGGACAGCTGCTCGTAGACCGCGAAGGTCTCCGCCACGTTGGGGTCGCGGTAGGAGAGGACATACACGCCGTCCTCCTCTGTCGCGCCGCCGAAGGCGCCGTAGGCGCCGTACTGATCGCGCAGCAGCGGCAGCAGGAAGGTATCGTCCATCAGGGCGATCAGGGCGTCCATGTCCGCAGTGTAGCCCTCCAGGCCCAGCTGCCCGTAGTTCGCGGTGGCGATGTTGTACTGGATCGCGGCGTCCACGATCAGCGCTTCGCGGTGAGCGGGCACCGGCAGGTCGTACGCCACGGGCTCGATCTCCCGGTTGTCCAGGCTGGCCATGTAGGCCTCGGCCAGCGCACGGTTGCGCGCGATGCTCTCCTCGCTGCCGGCAAAGGCTGCGATGGCGTTCCGGGCGTTGTTGAAGTACTGCTGCACGGCCTCCAGCCGCTCGATGCCGGCCTCAGGATTCTCGGCAAACAGCGCCTCCGCCTGCGTGAGGAAGTCGTAGAAGTCCAGTCCGTTGTAGTAGCTGGAGTAGCGCAGAGCAGGAATGGTGGAGGCCATGCCGCGGGTGAGCATCACGTTATAGGGCGCATTGTTGATGCTGTACTTCAGATCCGCCTTCATGGACTGGATGTTTTCGAGAATGCGCTGCACGTCGTCGAACTTCGTGTCGTAGACGATTTCGTGCATCAGGTCATAGGCCTCCGTCTGATCCTCGTCCATGGCCGTCCAGCCCAGGCGCATGCGCGGCTGATAGCCGTCTCCCTCCCGGGCGATGGAGAGCCGCGTCTCAACGCCGTACAGGTAGCGGTTGATGAGCACGTCCAGCTCCTCCGCCGTGTGCGCCGAGGTGTCGAGCTCTCCGGCCAGCGCGACGAACAGGTGGAACCAGTGGATGTCCTCCTGGGGCAGCCCTGCGGCGTCGAAGAACAGGGAGACCCTGCCGATGCCGTCCACGTTCGCCACCGCATCCATGTAGCGGACGCCGTTTTCGTCGGTCTCGTCCCGCAGGTCATACACGCGGTACTCCTCGGGGAGGGACTCCACGTCCACCGCCTGCAGCTGGGCCACGAGCTCCGCGGCGAGGGGGTCCTCGCCGTCCTGGGCGTTGCTGGCCTCGATGATGGCGTTCTGCTCCTCTTCGGACATTCCGGCCTTGACCTCGGCCAGCTTTGCGGCCAGCGCGTCGTCCTGCTGCTCCTTCAGGCCCGCCTCCGGGCAGGTGACGGTCAGCGCGGTCCGCTCGGAGCCCGCGAGCCACTTCGCCGCGGCCTCGGCGTAGACGCCCTCGGCATTCCACTCGACCATGTGGGAGTAGGCCTCGAGGATGTCGATGTAGTAGAAGGGGTTGCCGGTGTCGGCGTAGTAGTAGGCGGTGTTGAACACCATATCGACGCCGATCTCGGAGGATTCCATCGCCAGGCGGGTCGATAGCTCCAGCCCGGACATCTCGCTCTCCACGGCGTCCTGGGGGAAGCCCTTCTCCGCGACCTCCGCCAGCGCGGCGTCGACGGCCTCGCGGAAGGTCTGCGCATCCTCGCGGTTGACGTTGTTGACGGAGAAGAGCACCAGGTCGTCCGGTCCGTCATAGTCGATGTCGCACACGAAGGATGCCGAGGGCAGCGCGCGCTTGAGCGTCTGGGAGAGGGCAGAGGTCTCAGAGCCGAACAGGCCCGTGATCGTGGAGATCACATGCTCCTCGTGGGGATCGTCCTTCAGCCCGGGGCAGACGAAGGCATAGTAGATCGCGGACGCGTTGTTCGTGTCGGAACCAGCCTCGACGGGGAAGCTGAACTCCGCCTCCACCGGTGCGTCGATGGGCGCATAGCCCGGGTCCTCCAGGGTGAAGTCCTTCCGCTCGTAGCCGGAGAAGGCCTCGTCCAGCTGGGCGAGGAAGGCTGCGTAGTCCTCAAACTGTCCGTAGAGGAAGGCCACGCAGTTGGAGGGATGATAGTACAGGTTATGGTAGTCCTTCAGCGCTTCGAAGGTCATGTCCGGGATATACGCGGGGTCGCCGCCGGACACATTGCCCACGTAGGAGCCTGGCAGCGCCGTGCGCTTGCTGTTGTAATCCGCCATGCGCTCCAGCGTCATGGCGCCCAGCATCTCGGAATACACGGTGCCCTCCAGCGTCAGATCCTCCTCAGCCGAGCCCATGCGATAGCGCCAGGCCTCCTCGCGGAAGATGCTCTCGTCCTCCATCACCATCGGATGGAAGCAGCAGTCGGTGTAGAAGTCTGCAAACTTCAACAGCTGCGCCTCGGAGAGCGACGCCACGGGGTAGGTGGTGATGGTCTGGGCGGTCATGGCGTTCATAAAGGTGTTGTAGCTCTGGTAGGACAGGTTGAACCACAGCGCCTTCGAGGGATACCTGTCCGAGCCCGCCAGCGTGGCGTGCTCAAACACGTGGGGCAGGCCAGTGTTGTCGATGGCCTGGGTGTTGAACGTCAAATCGAACACGCGGTTGGTGTCCTCGTTGGCGATGTACAGAAGCTCCGCACCGGTCTTCTGATGTTAAAAGTGGACCACGGTGCCGCGGATCAGCGGAAAGTCGCGCAGCTCGAGCACCTCGAAGCCGTGGACGACGTCGCCGACCGCGGGCAGCGTCGCGGCTTCCGTCTCCATGGCGCCCTCCGCGAGGGAAGTGATCGAAAGAAGCGCCAAGAGCAGCGCGAGCAGCAGTGCCAGTCCTTTTTTCATGGGAAAAAGTCCTCCATCGATAGTTTCATGAACACCATTATATCACTTGAAGGCGGGTTTGTCACCCTCCACTTCCCTAGCTCCGCATATTTGCGTCGGTAACAATAAATTAACATTCAAGGTATTGACAGGGGCGCAGGCTGTGCTATAATAATCTCACTCAATGCAAGGGAGTAGCCAAACGCCCCAGGGCGTGTTTGAAATCGTCAGAACGATGCGCAGGCATCCGGTTCAAACGAGATGGCAAGACTTATATTGTGACATGCGTCGCGATATAGGTCTTTTTCTTTACCGCGACAGAGGAAAGAGGAGGGAATGAAAATGACGAATGTGAACCGGGAGATTCTGGAGGCGAGGGAGGCCGGGGCGCGCGCGCTCAACAGCCTCCGGCAGGCGGAGAGCCATCTGGACAGCGCACGCGGCTGGGGCCTGCTGGACATGTTCGGCGGCGGATTCTTTTCCACCATGCTGAAGCGCGGCAGGATGGACGACGCGCGGCGCTGCATCCAGCAGGCGCAGTACGACCTGCAGGCGTTCAGCCGCGAGCTTGCAGACGTGCACCTGCCCAGCGTGGAGCTGGACGGCTTTCTGGGCTTCGCGGACTACTTTTTCGACGGATTCCTGGCCGACTTCATGGTGCAGCAGAGGATCAACCAGGCGCGGGAGCAGGTCTCCCAAGCCATCCTCCGCGTGGAGGATCTGATGCGGCAGCTGCGTGAGATGGTCTGATCGACACGCGCATCGTTCCCGCAGTGTGCAATCTGGCTTGAAGGCAACGACGGTTGAAAGGAGAGATTCCACATGTTGACGCTGTTGATCCTGTTGGTCCTGCTGGGCGGCCTCGGCCGCCGGCGCTGGTATGGCCCCTGGGGAATGTGGGGCTTTCCCGGAATGGGCCGCCGCCATTGCGGCTGGGGCATGGGTCCCCGGCCTCCGATGGGCCCCTTCGGCCCCCGCGGCTTCTACCGCGGACCGTGGTGGTTTTGATGCGTTTTGAAAGACAGCAAAAGGGGCAGCCCGCGCGGGCTGCCCTTGCTGCGTGCGGCTGGCGGGACTTGAACCCGCATAGCTTGCGCTGACGGATTTTAAGTCCGTTGTGTCTGCCATTCCACCACAGCCGCATGGCTGCATTATAGCACAGTTCCCCGGAAAACACAATCCCGATCCGAATGGAAACACGTTCTGTCGGGCATATCGGTCATCTGAGCACATGCGCCTCGTCAATGCTGATATTATTCCTCAGATAGAGGACCACAATGAAGCGCCTATTGCGGTCCACCAATGCATTTCGGGGAGCCATTCCGATGGAAACGGCTCCCCGCGCTTCGGTCAGTTGGAAAAGTCAAATTCGCCCTCGTCGTACTGCGGCTCAGGGGCAGGCGTTGGGGTAGCACTGGCCTCCGCCGCAGCGACGGCCTCGGAATAGACCGGCGTCAGTATGACGGCATTTTCCATGTCGTATTCCGGCTCCTCTGCGCCCTCAGGGTAGCGCATCGGGGCGTAGATGAGCTGCCGAAGCTCCGTCAGCGGCTGGACGCAGCTCTGCCGCCAGGAGACGCGATAGACAACCGTGCCGTCCTCCAGCTGTACGCGGCTCGCGCCGCCGTCGCCGCCCAGGCTGAAGCCCGGATCCCTGCCGTCGATGGTACCGAAATCCCACGTCCATTCAGTCGAAAGGTCGAAAAAGGCGTTCAGACGCCTCCGGGCCTCGTCCGCGTCCAACCCCGGCGCGGAGACCGTGCAGTTCAGCTCCACACCCAGGTGGGTCATGCGGAAGCGGTCCACGTGAAGGTGAACGCCCTTCACATCGAAGTCGTGCTCGGCCACGTCGTTGTAGAGCGCCTGGGGCAATGCGGAGGCGTCCAGCGTCAGATCGATCGTCCGCTCCGCCACGTACTCCGCGCAGCCGGTGGAGATCAGCTCGTCCAGCGTGAGCACGCCGTCCGGGCCGAAGGCCGCGGCCACATCGTCCAGCCGGGCCGCCTGGTCTTCGCCGAGCTGACGGAGATATTCCTCCGACACCTCGCTGCGCCAGTTCCCGGAGAAGGAGAACGCGTCCGGCGGAGTCAGCGCACCTTCGTCCCACACTCCCGCGCCAGGCATGTCGAGGTCCGTCTTCAGCAGCACCGCCCGGAAGAAGAGCCCATTGTCCGTACGGCTCCGGTATTGGGGATCGGCCTTCAATGTCCACAGCTCGCCGCAGCTCCGGGGATGCTGTCCGCCCAGCAGCAGCACGGCCTGACATCCGAACTCGTCGGGATCGAAAAAGCAGCCGGTGCCGCTGAAACCCTTGGCGTCGCAGGCCAGCTTCTCGCCGTTCAACACGGGCGCCTCCATGACGACCATGTACCTGCCCTCCTGCGGCACGGTCAGAGAATAGCTGACGTAGAGGTCGCTGTCCTCCCAGATCAGCTCGTCCACCGAGAAGGAAAAGTCCGTGCCGTCGGCGTCCTCCGCCGTCCGGTGCACCTCCTGCACCAGATCCGCCACCTCGGCGGCGCCGCGCTCCTTCAGTTCGTCCTTGAAGATCGTGTTGCCCATCACGGCGGCCACCGCCGTGAGCGTCAGCAGCGCAGCCAGGATCGCCGCGGCCAGCACGATGCTCTTTCTGTACACGCGTTTTCGATTCATATCCTTGTCCTCCAGAGTCCTCAGCGCCTCTTCCACGCGGAGATGAAAGCGCTCCGGGGTTGGGGGAAACGGGTCCATGATGCGGTTCACTTCTCTGCCTCCTCTCCGATGGCCAGCCGGAGCAGCCTGCGCCCCTGGTTCAGCCGCCACTTGACGGTGCCCTCGGGGATGCCCAGGATTCTCGCGCATTCCCGGACGCTATAGCCTTCGATGTAGTGCAGTTCGAGGACGATGCCCGGCTTGTGCGGCAGAGACTTCAGCGCGTCCAATAGCGGCGACTCGAAGGTCTCCGGATACGGAATATCCTCGGAGAGTTCGGCTTCGGCATGGGGCCTTCTGCGATAGAACGTCTTGCACTGGTTGATCAGTATGCGGATCAGCCACGTCTCAAAGTACGCCACCTCCCGGAGCGCGTCGAGCTTCGACCATGCCTTCAGCAGCGCCTCCTGGACCGCGTCCTCGCAGTCTGCCTCCGAGGAGAGCATCGTGCGGGCCACGCGGTAGAGCCTGCGCTCGCAGGCCCGTACACGCCGGATGAAGTCTGTCCGTGTCATGCGTACATCCCTCCGTTGTCCGGGCGGCTAATCCCGCCGCCCCGTCGTACCGGTACACCTGTTGGACGCAGCACAGGCGGAAAAGGTTGGCACAGCGGGAATGATTTGCGCACATTCCTGAATATCTGCCGCGGTTTGCGGCGCCACGCCTTGACGGGGAATGGTTGCAGTGTTAAAATAGACACACAGATTCAACGCGAAGCGGAACTGCCGCTTCGTCGGGCAGGAAATGGAGGCGGCTTCATTGAGAGACTACAGTGTTCTGGACGTCAGGACGGAGACCTTTGGCGGCATCGAAGTGCTGTTTCCCGGCTGGAAGCCCGGGGATGAGCGGCTTTGCGTCTACAGCCCTCACGACGACGACGCGATCCTCGGCGCGGGCTATGTGATGCGCGCGGCGATGGACGCGGGGGCGAAGGTGACGGTCGTCATCGTCTGCAACGGCGACTGCGGCTACAGCACGGTGGCGGAGAAGGACACCATCGTGGAGCGCCGCCATCGCGAGACCGTGAACGTCTACGGCGCCTTCGGCATCCCGGAGGAGGACATCATCTTCCTGAACTATCCGGATTTCAGCGCGCTGAGCTACATGGGCCGCAACATCGCACCGGGCCGGGAGGGCCACTTCCGGACGACCATCACCGAGCTTCGCCGGCGCAGAATCACGCGCATCCTCGCGCCGAACCACTACCACGAGCACGTCGACCACATCGCCGCAAGCATGATGGCCGCCTACGACGCGCCCCAGGCGGGCGACGCGCACTCCGTGGACTGGGCCGATCCCTATCCGGTGCGCTCCACGGCGGAATACTCCGTCTGGGCGGAGCTGGACCCGGAGGACGCGCTGGTGGCGGGCCGCGACCCGAGGCTGCGGGCGGACACCGTGATGATCGCCTCCGACGAGGTGGAGCAGAAGGTGTTCGAGGGCCTAAGGGAGTACGAGTCCCAGCAGGCGATCATCGCCGATCTGGTGGAGCAGCGGAAGGCGCGCAAGCTGCCGGACGGCCGCTATATCGAGGTGTACCGGCGCTTTGATCCCCGGCCGAAGCTGGACTTTGAGCCGTACAAGCAGCTGCTGGGCAAATTGATGTGATGGAGGATCGATCAGATATGTTCAACATCAGCGACTGGAAGCGGGAGGCGGACATCGTCGCGGACGTGCTGCGGCGCGCGCCTTCCTTTGACAAGGAGTATCGGATCCCCAAAGAGGAGTTTCTCGAGCGCTGGCGCAGGACCTGGGACGGCCTGGAGGCCCGGGGCATCGACGTGGGCTTCGTCTATTCGGACGAGCACTACTGCGGCGACGTGCCGTACTTCGGCGGCAACACCAACGTGCATGTGGAGCCCGTGGCGGGCCTGGTGGGCCGCAACGGCTTCTTCCTGCTGGCGGGCCTGGAGGGCGGCTACTGCGCGGAACAGCTGGCCTGGCGCTCCGGCTGCCAGGTGCGCAAAGTCGAAATGCTGAAGCTGGCGGACGAGGACTACCCGGTGGAGGCCGTCACGCTGGAGGACGTGCTGGAGGAGGCCTGCGGCAGGCGGCCCACCAACATCGGCCTACTGACGCCCACTGAGATCATACCGATCAAGTTCCTGTACGCCTTCCGGCAATATTTCGGCGGCGAGGAGAACGTCATCGACGCCCGCGACATCCTGTTCAAGGTCAAGTACATCAAGTCTGACAACGAGATGCGCATGATCAAGGAGGCCTCGAGGATCGCCGACGTGATGATCGAGGGCATGTGCGGCGTGATCCGCCCCGGCATGTATGAGACGCAGGTGGCCCAGTGGGGCTACGCCATCGCCTCCGAGATGGGCGTGGAGACCATGGGGTTTGAGGTCATGTGCTGCGCGGGCGAGTCCAACCGGACCATCGTGGGGCGCGCCATGAACCGGAAGATCCAGGAGGGCGACTACATCATGCTGGGCGTCGGGCCGCGCAGGGACGGGCTGACCGCCTGCGAGCGCGCCTCCGTGGTGGCCGTGGACCGGCCGGAGAAGCTGACGGAGGACCAGAAGTACTGGTTCAACTTCGTGGAGGACGCCTATCGGGTGGGCCTGAACGAGTACATCCGCGTGGCGGAGAATGACCTGCCGGCCAAGCTGCAGGAGCAGGCGCTGGTGGATTACTTCGCGGGGAAGAGCGAGGAGGTCAGCCGCCGCATCGGCAAGAGCGTGGACATGACGGTGCTGAAGCCCTACACCGGCACCCACAACGCGGGCTACACCGAGTGCCAGGAGTTTTACGGGGCCATCACGCTGGAGTCCGAGGAGCCGCTGGGCTCGCAGATCGTCACCATGCTGGACGTGGCAGTGCGCGGCTATTCGAAGAACTGGTATGACGTGGTGATTCCCGGCATGGACTACGTGCTGGTGGAGAAGACGCTGGGCAAGTTCGGCCATCGGGTCGAGGTGCTCAACGACCTGCCCATCAACGTGCAGCACCTGGTGGGGCGCAATTTCTGAGCGGCCCGGACGGGCATGCTGAGGGCCGCCGACAGCGACGGCCCTTTTGCGCGTTCACCGCTCCCGACGCACTTGACAACGGCACCGGTTTGGAATATGGTAGACACAGATACGACAAGAGGAGGCGTTTGCCCATGCGGCGGAAATGCAGCATACTGTTTCTGGTGATCCTCCTGCTGGCGCATGTCTCCCTCTGTGCGATTGCAGAGGAAACGGTTTCGACGGAATTGCCGAAGCTGACCGCGACGGAGCGCGGGGGCACCTGGATTCTCCGGGTGCCGCAGGCGCTGCTGGAGAGCGTCGAACTGCACAAGCCCGACCGGCCGGCTTCCCAGTACAGCCTGACCGGACTCTGCGCGCGGGGTCTGACGGATGCGGTGGAGCAGCGGCTGGCCTATCCGTGGGACGGATCGCTGTTCATGAATTTGCGGGTGCTGGACGGCGACTGCTACATCGTCACGCGACCGACGCAGCCCTATTCCGCGGAATTCCCGTTCCTCTGGACCGTGGAGCAGCGGGAGATCCAGTTCTTTGAGGCGGATACGACGGTATCCGGCGTCTCCGAAGCGCTGAGCAGCGTCCCGGAGATGGATGCCTCCGGATACACCCAGGTGTACAGCGACCGCTTTGCGCAGGGCGACATCGCGGTCTACCGCGCCATGGATGTGAACATCGCCGTCATCCACTGGAGGGGCGAAGAAGAGCTCGGGCTCATCGCGATGGCGCAGATCGGTGGGACGGACGCCCAGAAGCTGCCCGTCACGGGCTATGCCTCCGGAAAGCAGTTCACCTACTGCTGCATCATCACCGACGCGGA
>JAFWBZ010000337.1 GCA_017537105.1 Clostridia bacterium
ACCTCTTCCTCGGTCAGCTCCTCGCCGCCATCCAGCCACTCCAGATACTTCATCTCCAGCTCTTCGTCGGCACCTGCAGCGGCCTCGACCAGCGCCTCGTGGCACTTTTCGACCTCATCCTGCACGGAGGCGGGAATGTCCACAGCCTTCAGATTCTTGCCCTCGCCAATGAAGGCCTTCTTCTCCAGCAGGCAGGCGACGCCAGTGAACTTGCCGCCTTCGATGATCGGCACCTCGATGGGGGCCAGATGGGCGCCGTACTTCCCGGTGAGCTCGCCCAGCACCTTGTCAAAATTGGCGTTCTCCTGATCCATCTTGGTGATAACGATCATACGGGCGTTGTGGTTCTTGTCGCACATCGACCAGGCCTTCTCCGCGCCCACGTCCAAGCCGGAGACGGCGCCCACGGTGATCAGCGCGCCTTCGCACACGGCCATCGGACCCACCTGCTCGCCGGCAAAATCAAAGTAGCCGGGAATATCCACCAGGTTCACCTTGCGGTCCTTCCACTCCAGCGGCGCCATGGCGGCGGAGATGGAAATGCTGCGCTTGATCTCCTCCGGGTCGTAGTCCATCGTCGCCTGGCCGTCCTCTACGCGGCACTGACGGTCGATCGCCCCGGCGGTGAACAGCAGCGCCTCGGCCAGCGTGGTCTTGCCCACGCTGCCGTGACCCACGATGGTCAGGTTGCGGATATTCTTGGCCTGATAATCTTTCATATGGATTCCCCCTGTATTGATGTATTACTGCGCGCACAAGCGCAACGAGTATGTACCCAGTACGCGCTTATATGCCATAGTATTTATATTTTATCAGAATTTCGTCGATTTGAAAACCCCTTTTGAAGGATTTTTACAGGTTTGCAGGGAATTTTCTATGGCATTGAAAGCCGAAATCACATGGAAAGGGGAAGCAAAGTGAAAAAAAGCGCGCGCATCCTCCTCCTGGTCCCCCTGCTGGCCATCGTCGCCCCGGCCGGATTCGCCGAAGCCTCCCACCACACCCGGGAGGATGTGCGCGCGGCCTGGCGGAGCATCAGCGACTGGCACGACGCCTCCCCCTATGAAGCGGCCCCCTCCGTCGCCGCGCCCTACGCCCCCGGAGCGCTGACCCCGGACAGCCGCGCCGACGCGCTGAACATGCTGAACTTCCTCCGCTGGCTCGCGGAGCTTTCGCCGGTCAGCGAAAGCTCCATCTACGACTTCCAGTGCCAGCACGCCGCCGTGCTGCTGGCCGCGCTGGACTACGTGGATCACAACGCCCCCCGCCCGGAGGACATGGACGGCAATTTCTATGACTCCGCGCACCTCGGAACGACGTCCGGCAACATCGCGCGCTTCAACTGGATGCGCGATTCCATCATCCGCGAGGGCGTCGCCTATTTCGCCCGGGACGACGGAGACGGCAACCTCGACGTACTCGGGCACCGGCGCTGGGTTTTGAATCCCCGGATGGCCGCCACCGGCTTCGGCCTCGCAAACAGCACGTCCGGCATGAGCTACGTGGTGATGTACGCCCACGATCTCGGCAATCCCGCCGCTGAGTGGGACTGGGTGGGCTGGCCCGCCGCGGGAGCCTTCCCCGCGGAGCTGATGCACGAGGACCTGGCCTGGTCCGTGAGCCTGAACCCGGAGCGATATGACCTGGCCGCCTCCATGCCCTCGGTGACGCTGAGCGAGGAGGCTTCGGGGCTCTCCTTCTCCTTTCGACCGGACCTCGGCGTCGGCGACGGCTTCTGTGCAGTGAGCCTGGAGCCCTTCGGCTCCGGCGCCTGTCTCATCTTCCGGCCCGATTTCCAGGGCACCGGCTTCACCGACTACCAGCAAAACCAGCGCTGGACGGTGCGCATAGACGGCCTGGTCGCTTCGGACGGCGGCGAGGCCTTCCTCGAATACACCGCAAATATGATTTCTCTGCACGTGCAGGACCCCGTCAACATCGAAATCTCCCGTCCGGAGGCTGCGCTGGTTCCCGGAGAGCGCGTCGCCCTTGCCGCGCATGTCATTCCCGCCTACGCCGACGATCTGTCCGTCACCTGGGCGAGCTCGGATCCTTCGGTGGCCGTCGTGGATGCGAACGGCGCGGTGACCGCCGTCGCGCAGGGTTCCTGCACGATCACCTGCGCCGACTGTATGGGGCACACGGACACCTGCGCGGTGACGGTGGCTGAATGACGCCGGCATGTCCTCACAACGCGCAATATCTCCCCGCATCGGTTGAACCAAACGACGCGCAAATCCGTCCAAGCAGAAGAGGGCGCGCGGGATTCAAATCCAGAGCATACAAGGGGTGATTTCCATGAGACGCATGCTCGCACTGCTCATCTGCCTCATGCTGTCGGCGGGCGCTGCATCTGCGGAGACCTTTGCCGTCAGCCATTACATCTCCGAGGAGTACCGCAGCATCGCGCTTCTGATTCGCGACGACGGCACGCCGCTGACCCTGACGGACACCTACCAAACCATCTTCGAGATCACCCCGAAGGACACGCCGGACGAGGATCGGCTGTTCGCGGCCTCGCCAGCAAGGCTGGAGGGCAATGTGGACATCGACGCCCTGCTTCACGGCAACTCCATGTTCGGCTATTACTGGGCACTGGTGGATGCCGGCGGGCGACAGCTCACGGGATTTGAATATTCATCTCTGGAATACGAATCGCCCGGCACGGTCCTCTTCATGCAGTCGAACGAATGTTGCGGCGCAATGGACGCCTCGGGCCAGATCCTGATTCCTGCGGAGTATACGGCGCTTCACGCCACCGACAGCGGCTGGCTGGCCCTGGATGCCGGAGGCAGGGAGGTTCATTTCGGCAACTCTATTCCCCTGGTGTTCCTCGGGAAGGACGGTGCAAAGCAGGAGACCGGACTGCACAGCGCCTGGTACGGGCTTTCCGAGGTCTCCGATGGCATCTGCGCTCTCAACGCGGTTTCCGAATACGGCGGGCGGGGCGTCTATCTGGACGAATTCGGCCGGGTGCTGTTCGGAAAGAGCTTCGAGACTGCGGGAGCTTTTCAGGGAAACCTGGCAGTCATTCAGGAGGATGGGCTGCAGGGGCTCATCGACCGGGACGGCCGCATCGTCGTCGCGCCGACCTACGAAACCGTCTTCGTCGAATCCACCCCGGACGGCTATGTGTACCTCCTCTGTGACGGCGGCCATCTGACCGCGCTGAACGGCGAAGACGGCTCCGTGCGCTTTGAGAAGCACTTCGATGACGATCATCTTTCCATTTGGATGCCCAATTCCTGCTCGTTCGCAGTGACGGCAGGCGACGTCTTCCACTTCTTCGATCTCAATGGCACTGAGCTGGCATCCATCCGGGAGGACGAGAACATCGACTTCTACTACTCAGGCTTCTGTTCCGATACGCCCGGGCGAATGATCCGTCAGTACGGCGAATGGCCGTTCTCCACCGCGCGCCTGGTGGACCTGGACGGCCGGGAGATCGGGGATGCCTTCCAGAGCCTGAACGGATTGTCCTGGAAGGATGGATGCGGGCTGTATCAGGTCGCCCGCTACCGCGTGCGCAGGGACAGCACCGGCGAATTCGTTACCGACTGGCGCAGATGGCGCTACGGCCTCTGCGACCAGGACGGCCGCATGCTGCTGGACGCCGTATACGACAGCATCGAAGTACTCTCGGAGAACCGCTTCTGGGTCACTCAGGGCGGCAGGGCCGGAATGATCGACCTGGACGGAAGGTGGTATTACGCCATCAGCGATTACGAGGAACTGATGGACTGACAGGGGGAAGAAATATGAAAAAACTGCTCATCTCGCTCGCGATCCTCGCGCTGGCGCTCTGCGGCGCAGCATCTGCGGATTGTCCTGCCATCGATGTCGGAGACTACCCCGTGGTGGACGGCTCCACCGCCACGCTTCCACTCAGCTATCTGCTGATGGAGACCGCCACGGGCGTGGACGAGGAGGCGGCAAAGCTCAGCATCTCGCACAGCAAGACCACC
>JAFWBZ010000338.1 GCA_017537105.1 Clostridia bacterium
CCAGCATGTCCGCGCGGTCGGGAATGTCGCCGGTCAGGTATCGGGCGATGAACCGGTATTCGAGCCCCAGCTTCATCAAAAACTCCAGCGGCACCCCCGAATCGATCAGGCCCTGTACCTCCTCGATCATGCCAGCCCGGAGGCGGCGTTCCAGCCGCTCGTCGATGCGCGCCTTCAGCGTCTCGCGGTCCCAGGTCACGCCCAGCTTAAGGCAGCGGTAGCGGGGGTGGTTGTGGGGCACGTGGTCGTCCCCGGCGTGGAGCTTCTCCAGCACGCGCATCACGCGGTTGCGGTTGTTGCGCTCGATCTCGATGTCCGGTACCGCCGCCACGAGCATGTCGTAGAGCGCCGGGGTGGAGAAGGTCTCCAGGTAGTCCCGGTAGGCGAGGTCGGGCGCGGCGTCGCTCATCACGTAGCCCTCGGTGACGGAGGCGATGTACAGCCCCGTGCCGCCCACCAGGAAGGGCAGGCGGTTCCGGGCCAGCACGCCGTCGATGGCTTCGTAGGCCAGGCGCTGGAAGTCGTGCATGGAGAAGAAGTCGCCGGGCTCGCAGACGTCGATCAGGTGATGCGGCACGCCTCGGGTCTCCTCCGGCGTGATCTTGCCGCTGCCGAGGTCGAGCCCGCGAAAGACCTGGCGGGAGTCCGCGGAGATGACCTCGCCGCCGTATTGCTCCGCCAGCGTCACGCCCAGCCCGCTCTTGCCGGAAGCGTTGGTGCCTGCGATGACGATCAGCTTCGGAAGCTCGCCCATGATTGCCGTCCCCCTCGATGCCTGGAATGCCTTCATTATAGCAAATCGCGGCGGTGCATGCAAGAATTGTGAACAATTCGCATTTTCCGCGCTATCCCGCTTGCGCGATGGCGCGGAGGATGCTATGCTGAATGTGTACAACGAAGGGAGAGACGGTTCGATGCAGTGGAGAATTCACGGCATGCGGCTGCTGGCGGTGCTGGCGGCGATGCTCTTTATGTACGGTGCGCAGGCCGAGGGACTGGCAGACGGAGAGTACGTTCCGGACAGCTTTTCATTTTCCGGCGGCTCCGGCAAGGTGACCATCGAGTGCCCTTCGGTCCGCGTGGAGGCCGGGCAGGCCTGGGCCACGCTGGTGTTCTCCAGCCCGAACTATCCCGCGCTGCGGGTGGACGGGATCTCCTATACCGCCGCGCACGACGGGGACACCTCCGCATTCGAGGTCCCCGTGGCGCTGAACGCGGAGATGGAGATCGTCGGCACGACCACCGCCATGTCCAAGCCCCACGACATCACCTATATGGTTCGCGTCGGCCTGGGAGCAGGGGAGGAAGAGGCGCCGGCAGAGGCAGTCGGAGGAGCCGAAGAGACTGCTGTCGCGGAAACGGCCGCGAGCGTCGGACCGGTGCCCGGGGAGCCGCTGGCGGGCCTGGCCTGGGTGTCGTCCCTGCCGCTCCGGTATGCCGAGGGCTTCTCGGTGCACTACTACGAGGGCGGCTATGCGCGCATCGACATCGCAGACGGCGACAGCATGCTGGTGGTGCCGGAGGGCATGGAACCCCCGGAGGGACTGGATCCCGGCATCCTCGTATTGAAGCGGCCCCTCGACAACATCTACCTGGCGGCCACCTCGGCCATGGCGCTGTTTGACCGGCTGGATGCGCTGGACGCGATTCGGCTGTCGTCGCTGGAGGCCTCGGGCTGGAGCGTCGCCAACGCCGCCGCGGCTATGGAATCGGGGGAGATGCAGTTTGCCGGCAAGTATTCCGAGCCGGACTATGAGCTGCTGCTCCGCACGGGCTGCGACCTGGCTATCGAATCCACGATGATCTTTCACACGCCCAAGGTGCGGGAGATGATCGAGCAGCTGGGCATCCCGGTGATCGTGGATCGCTCCAGCTACGAGACCCACCCGCTGGGCCGCACCGAGTGGATCAAGCTGTACGCGGTGCTGGTAGGGAAGGAGACCGAGGCCGCCGCGTTCTTTGACGGACGCGCCGCGATCATCGATGCCTACTCCGGCTATCCCAACACCGAAAAGACCGTGGCGTTCTTCTACGTCAGCAGCGACGGATCGGTGGTGGTGCGCGGTGCCGGCGACTACGTGCCGAAGATGATCGAGATCGCCGGGGGCCGCTACGCGCTGGGCGGCATCGTCGATCCCGAAAGCAGCCGGTCCTCGGTCTCCGTCACCATGGAGCAGTTCTACGACGCGGCCATAGACGCGGATTACCTGATCTACAACGCTTCCATCGCGAGTCCGCTGGGCAGCATGGACGATCTGATGCGGCTCTCGTCGCTGTTCGCCGACTTCCGTGCGGTGCGCGAGGGCAACGTCTGGTGCACCGGCAAGGACCTCTACCAGGAGACCGACGACGTGGGCGAGCTGATCGTGGACATCCACAACATGCTCACCGGCGAGGGGGACATGCGCTTCCTGACGAGGGTGGAGTAGGGGGACAGAAAACAAAGAGCTGCCTCATCACGACTTTTGGTTATGATGAGACAGCCTTTTTCTATTGTGCCACAATGGGATGATCGGTTATGTCCAATCTGATCCTTTATTTTACTTTATAGCGATACACTGTCCTTGTTTCGACATTACGCGAGCCTGAAGCTGTGGCGACCGTGTCGGACCATGAGCTCCACGTGCCCCAACTCTTGGTACGAGTAGCATATCTGTAGCCGGTTTCAGAACAGCCATTGGGGTAGTTGCCCGAATCCGTCCACAAGAACCATCGATTATTGCTGGCGCTGCCAGTCATAATACGTCCCGTACCCAGCCAGTTTTGCGTTCCTTGGCTTGGCGTTGTTGTCAGCCACGTTACTTGCGCGTTTGAACTGCCAATCGAGTTTCCGCAACCTCCAGCCCAAGTATAACATTTATCGTATACGTGCATATCCACACCACAATGCGGGCATACATAGCGATACCAATAGTATACGGTTGCCGATTCCTCTTTCTTGAGCTCGCTTGTGCTTTCCCTGGTGATTGTCCAGGCACTCCAGCTACTCCATGCGGAGTAACTGGCATCCTGATAGCGATACTGTGTTTTGCTTTCCTTC
>JAFWBZ010000339.1 GCA_017537105.1 Clostridia bacterium
AACCGCCGCGACTTCCGATTCTGACAACGCTATACTTCGAGGAACGAAAAAACAGGGGGCTGTTCCCGCCCGGGCATTCGATGCCCGATGCGGGGACAATCCCCTGCGTGGTTTGCAAATTACACTTTGGAGAAGCTTAGCCTTCCGGCTGGCGCGGTTACGCATCGGCGGACGGAGCGGTCTGCGTCTCCTGCTGCGGAGCTTCCGCCGGGGCGGGAGCGCCTTCTGCGCGTGGGAACTGCTGTCCCTCCGCGCCCTGTGCCTGCCCGCCGCGGCCGCGGCCTCCGCGTCTGCGGCGATGTTCCGACTTGCCCTGCACCGGCGTCACTCCGCCGTTCTCCTTGAGCTTCTCAAAGAACTGATCGGTGGAGAGATTCTTCGGCGCCTTTTGGTGGGGATAGCGCCTCCGCTTCGGAGACTCCTCTGCGCCTTCCTCGCCCTCCTGGGGCTTGTCGGCGCTTTCAGCGGGTGCCGGCTTGCGCGGACGCTTATCCTGCTGCCGGGGATTCTCGCGGACCGCGGCGGCATCGCCTGGTCCGGGGCGGCGGACGTCGTCGATGGCGTATTCGCGCACGTCGAAGGAATCGTCCTCCTGGCGAATGCGCACCTTGATGCGCTCCTTGATGACGTTGATCTCGGTGATTACGCCCACGCCGTCGGGGGTGATGATGTCCTTTCCCACCCGGGGCACGCGCTTCAGTACGGCGTCATAGTTGTCCTGCTCGTATTTCAGGCAGCACATCAGCCGCCCGCACTGCCCCGAGATCTTGGTGGGGTTGAGGGAGAGGTTCTGCTCCTTGGCCATCTTGATGGAGACCGGCTGGAAATCGCCCAGGAAGGCTCCACAGCAGATGGGACGCCCGCAGGAGCCCAAGCCGCCCAGCATCTTCGCCTCGTCGCGAACGCCGATCTGGCGGAGCTCGATGCGGATTTTGAACACGCTGGCCAGGTCCTTGACCAGCTCCCGGAAATCCACGCGACCGTTGGCCGTGAAGTAAAAGATGATCTTGGAGCTGTCAAAGGTGTATTCCACGCTCACCAGCTTCATGTCCAGCTTATGCTTGGCGATCTTCTCCTGGCAGACGCGGAACGCCTCCTTTTCCCGGGATTCATTGGTCTCCGCGCGCCGGATGTCCTCTTCGGTGGCAATGCGGATCACCTTCTTGAGCGGCGTGACGATCTGCGCGTCGTTGACCGATCGCGAACCGGTTACCACCTCGCCGAACTCCATGCCCCGGGCGGTCTCCACGATCACGCTGTCGCCGGGCCTCGGCCAGATGCCGGAGGGATCAAAATAATACACTTTCCCCGCCTTTTTGAAGCGGACGCCTATTACCGTTGCCATGAAAGTACCGTCCTCCTGTTGTTTCCAGAGTCTACCAGGTGAAAATACATATTTTCCAGCGCGTTGGACCAGGCGACGTTGCTGGCCAGCTGCATGCGCAGCAGAACCACGCCCTTCAGGAGCGCCCGCCCGTCCAGACGGCATCGGGACAGACGCTCCGCGTCTTCAGCCTCATAGGGCCTGCTCCCGGCCTGTACGGCCATCAAATCCCGCGCCCACAGTTCCATGATTTCCAGCGCGGTTCCCTCCGCACCCTTTTCCTCCGCGAGCAGCGCGGCGGCTCCGGCGACACTGGCGCGGTCCTTCAGCTGCTCCAGCGACTGAAGCACCCGGTTCCGCAGCGATCGATAGTCTTCGTCGCCGTCCAACTCCAGTGCTCGGCCCACGGAGCCCTGGGCCAGTCCTGAGAGCTGTGTCGCGCGGGCGGGGGAGAGACCCTTCGATTCGAGCACCCCGGCGCAGTCCTCCACGCTGAGATCGGTGAAGCGCACCTCCTGGCAGCGGGAGCGTATCGTGGGCAGCAGCGCGCCGGGCGCCTCGGAGATCAGGAAGAAGGCCGCGTCTCCCGAAGGGTTTTCCAGCGTCTTCAACAGGGCGTTCTGCGCGCTGGCGGTCATCCTGTCGGCCTGCTCAATGATGGCGATGTGCTTTCCGCCCTCATAGGGCTTCAGCGCCAGGTAATCGATCAGCTCGCGAATCTCGTCCACGCCCAGGGTCTTCTTTTCCGGCCGCAGAATGCGCACGTCGGGATGGGACCCCGCCAGAAATCGCTTGCACGCCGGGCAGGCACCGCAGGGCTTTTCCAAGCCCCGGCAGAGCATCGCCTGGGCGAAGAGCCGCGCCATGGTGCGCTTGCCGGAGCCATGCGGTCCGGTGAAAAGGAGGGCATGAACAATGCGCCCGGCCTGAACCGAACGCATCAGCTGTTGCATTTTATCGCCATACCCTGCGAATTCAGACAGTTTCAACGCAAACCTCAGATCTTGGCGAACTGTTCGACATCCAGCACGAATATCGTCGCGCCGCCTACGGTAACCTCGATCGGGTAGGGAACGTACACGCCGGTAGTGCCGGAAATCGGTGAGGGCGACGTGGCAATCTGTTTGCGGCTCTTGCACACCTTCTCGATGATGCCCATGGCGGCCTGCAGCTTGTCGTCTTCCACGCCGACGAGCAGCGTCGTATTGCCGGAGCGAAGGAATCCGCCGGTCGTAGCCAGCTTCGTCACTCGGTAGCCATCCGTCATCAGGCTGCTGATCAGGCGGGAAGCGTCCTCATCCTGAACGATTGCGACAATCAGCTTCATAGTGGAATCCTCCTTCATTGCTTTATCGTTCTTTACGGGAATATTATACACGAGTTTGCGACATTATGCAATGATTTTTTTGGAAAAGCAGCGCCGATGCCCGTTTGGCCTCATTGAAAAGGCGCCTCGACGGAGGCGGGTGAGTGAAGTTTTTTTGAAATGCAAATTGACAGAGGCGTTTTCGAGGCATTATAATAGCATTGAAATGATTGAATGAGGGGGATCGAGCATGCTGTTTTACCTGTTTCCCTACTATCTCCCCAGCGTGATATTGATCGCTGCGGCCGTGATCCCGGCGGTGGCGCTGCTGTACTACGTCTATCGGGCGGACACGGTGGAAAAGGAGCCTCCGCTTCTGCTGCTGAGACTCGCGCTGCTGGGAATCCTGTCCACCGCGGCGGCAAAGCTGCTGGAATACGCAGGCGTGTTCATCCTCAACGCCGTCTTCCGCCGGGAGAGCTTCCTGTATCTCGCACTGCTGTATTTCGGCGTGGTGGGATTTGCCGAGGAGGGTTCGAAATACGCGCTTTTGAAGCGTGCGACCTGGAATTCGCCGCACTTCAACTGCCGCTTCGACGGAGTGGTCTACTCGGTATTCGTGTCGCTGGGCTTCGCATTGTGGGAAAACATCGGCTATGTCCTCGCCAATGGCTTCGGTACCGCGCTGATCCGCGCGCTGACCGCCGTCCCGGGGCACGCCTGCTTCGGGGTGTTCATGGGCTGCTGGTATTCCCAGGCGCGCTGGCTGGAGAACCGGGGAGACGCCGCGGCGGCCCACTCCATGCGCGTGCTGACGGTGGTGCTCCCCGCGCTGCTGCACGGGGCCTATGACTTCCTGGCCTCCGCCACGCCCAGGATCTCCCCGTGGTATTTTGTGCTCTTCGTCGTGGCGATGTTCCTCGTGACCGTGCGGCTGGTCTACAGGTTGTCCCGGAATGACGAATACATTTGATGCGATTTCTGTTTGAACAAAGACCGAATACGCCATAAGGAGGCCGAATGAAGATGTGCAACGTGAATGTCCCCGGCACCGGTGGCGATCGCTACGTGCCCTACGCCGAGAGAAGTGGCAATGAATCCGTCGTGTATTTTACCCGGGACCTGTCTGCGGAGGGATTGAGGAAGCTCTGTGAGAAGGTCTCTGCGAACATCAGCGGCAGGGTGGCCGTCAAGCTGCATACCGGCGAGCAATACGGTCCGAACATCATTCCGCGGGAATGGGTGAAGGCGCTGCTGGACGCCGATTTTCCCGGAGCCTCCATCGTGGAGACCAATACCTTCTATGAAGGGGATCGCGACACCACCGAAAAGCACCTGGAGACCCTGAAGGTCAACGGATGGACCTTCTGCCCGGTGGACATCACCGACGCAGAGGGCACGGCGGATTTCCCTGTGGAGGGCGGGAAGTGGTTCGACCACATGAGCTTGGGCAAGAACCTGCTGAACTACGATTCCCTGCTGGTGCTGACCCACTTCAAGGGGCACACGATGGGCGGGTTTGGCGGAAGCAACAAGAACATCGGCATCGGCTGCGCAGACGGGCGCATCGGCAAAATGATGATTCACCAGGCCGAGGGCTCAGACGATCAATGGAGCATCAATGAAGAGGAATTCATGGAGCGCATCGTGGAATCCTCCAAGGCCACCGTGGATCACTTTGGGCGCCGCATCACCTTCGTCAACGTGCTGCGCAACATGTCCGTGGACTGCGACTGCGCCGGCTGCGGTGCCGAGCAGGTGGTGACGCCGAACATCGGCATCCTGGCGTCCACCGACATCCTGGCGATCGACTCCGCCTCCGTGGATCTGGTGTACGCGATGAAGCCCGAGGACAGCGCCGCGCTGCGCGAGCGCATCGAGAGCCGCCACGGCCACCGCCAGCTCTCCTACATGAAGGAGCTGGGCATGGGTAATGACCGCTATGTGCTGCTGGACAGTGACAATGGCGATGTTCGCATCCAGCCGAAGGACGCCGTCGCCCACGTCGTTCCCTTCGTGGAGGATCCCAAGGTGGCCGAGCGCCGCATGCGCTTCCTTGCTGCGATGGCGGCGGCACAGGAGCAGTAATCCCCGCACAGATGCGCGCGGGCAGGGGCGAATCGAAGCCCCTGCCCGCGGTATGTTGGACGGCCCGAAGGCAGGCCTTTCGGGAGTGACGTAGGGGTAGAGGGGCTTGCGCCGCCGAATGAATCCGCGGATAGGCGGAATTCAGGAGGCCTTTATCCGCGCCTCCGAGGCTTTCTGTGGGTCAAATCAAAGCTCATGCGCATGAGCATCCGCGCCACATCCTCCGGCACGTCTCCGCCCAGCCGCAATGAAATCCAGTGCTGCTTGTTCATGTGGTATGCGGGCACGATGTCCGGATGACTTGCCATCATGCCATAGGCAACCAGGGGATCGCACTTCAGATTGAGCACATCCACCGGTTCATCTATTGCGAGGCCGACGGCCCGCCCCGGCGCTTTCAGGAGGATCCCGAACCACTTTCCGGAGGAGCCGTGCCGGAACACGATTATGGATGGGTCCGACGCAAAGGGGGTGTCGTCGCAGGCACCGGGAAGCTCCAGCGCCATGTCGCTGATCTGCTGCCGTGAAAACATCGCTTTCCCCTCCATGCCTTCGTTCGGAATCATTATAGCACATCGCGGAGCGGACCTCTCAAAGGATATGTTAAATATCGCGTTTGTCGGGAGAAAACTATGGACAAGTGGATGACCGTTGTGCTATAATAGGTAACTGTCAGCGGATCCATTATGGTTGCGCCAATGTAGCTCAGTTGGCAGAGCAGCGGTTTCGTAAACCGCAGGTCAAGGGTTCGAGTCCCTTCATTGGCTCCATGACGACGAGGTGTAGCGCAGTTTGGTAGCGCGTTTGGTTCGGGACCAAAAGGTCGCAGGTTCAAATCCTGTCACCTCGACCAAAAACCAGCCTGTAAAGGCTGGTTTTTTTGTGCTTTCTGCACAAAAACAGTGGATTATTCCGGATTTCGCCGATTTCCCGGAGAAACGGATTGCGAAGGATTTTGTCGGATTATTTCGGATTCTGACCTGGTTTCCAGTCGCCCGCAGGCTGACGCGGAAATGGGCAGTTATGAACGGTTGCCAGCGGTCAGGACAAGCGTCTTTCAGACAGAAACAGCTTTATCCGGAAAGGGTTCTGCCAATTCATCCATGTCGCTTTTTGACAGTCAGCCGATGAACAGGACATGGGCGGACACTCGAAAGTGGACATGAGCGGAAGAAGCCACCTGAAACCTGAAATCTGAAAAAGTACCAAAGGTGCGGAATAAAAAACTGACTGCCGTCAGCAGCAAAAAACGCGCCCAGGTCCATCGTAAATGATGAGTCTGGGCGCGTTTTTATGTTTCAACGTTCTGCATTCCCGAAAAACCATGTTGACGGTGCTTTCCTTCCTCAGCTTGTCAGGCATGTATGAAGATGGAAGCAGCGGGTTGCACATCTATGGCGGTTGGCTCCCAGGACGATCAACTTTTTTCTTTTTTGAGAAGATCTTAAACAGACGGATAACTCTCCCTGAAATCACTTGCTATAGTGCGACTCCTATGGCGTAATACGGTGCTGACAAGGAGGTGTCCCCTGTGAACCGAACTGAAACGCGCGAAATGAAAATACTACGGACTGCTCGGAAAAAGTCAGGCCTTTCGCAATTACAATTAGCCACAGAGTTGAACATGCAGGTAAGGCAATATCAGCGTTTGGAATATGGAGAAAGGCCCTTTTCTTCTGTAAATATCAGGGTGGGCTTGGAATTATGCCGCATTCTTCAGATC
>JAFWBZ010000340.1 GCA_017537105.1 Clostridia bacterium
ACGGCCACTTCGGCCGGGACGACCTGGATCTGCCCTGGGAACATCTCGACCGCGTGGAGGACCTGAAGAAGTACCTGTAATGCGCAAAAAAGAAGAAGCCAGCCGCAGGATCAACCTCGGCTGGCTTCTTCTCGTTCAGCGCTTTTTCGCCTCCATCGGTGCACGAGGCGGAGCAACAGCAGCGCCGCAAGGACACCGGTCAGGGCCCCCGCGGAATCGATGCACACGTCCAGAACCGCTGGGCCCCGGCCTCCGACGAACATCTGATGCAGCTCATCGGTGCAGGCGTAGGCGGTCGCTGCGATCCAGGCCACCCACGCCGCGCCGCGGGCGCGGCGCAGGATCAGGCGAAGATAGTTGACCAGCGCCAGGGACAGCGCCGCGTACTCCGAGAAGTGCGCCAGCTTGCGGATCACGCCGCCCCATCGCTCCAGATAGGGCTGCTGCATCTCCGGGGACATCTGCCGGAAGCCGGGCATCACCAAAGACAGGATCGCCGCCGTCAAGCGCCCGCTGAGCGAGGCGGAATCCTCCCCGTTCTGCGCCGAGAACAGGAAGATCATCCCCGCAATCGCCAGCACCGCCAGCAGTGAAACCATTTTCTTTGCCCTGTCTCGCGTCATGCCCGTCCTCCCTGTGCTGTGATGCGCAATGCATCTATTTTATGCGCTTTTCCGTCCTTTATGCCTGCCGCATCCATCAAAGGGCGGCGACATTGCCGCGTCTGAAATCACGCCTTCAGATTCTCCTTCAGCTGGCACACCGCGCCGCGGAAGGCCGCCATGGCGTCCCGCACGGCGTCAGGCTTCGTCAGGTCGACGCCGGCGATCTTCAACTCCTCGATGGGATAGTCGCTGCCGCCGGTGGTCAGAAAGCGCAGGTAATCCGACGCGTCTCCGGTCCTAAGGATGCGATCGGCGATGGCCACAGCGCTGGAGAAGCCCGTGGCGTACTGGTAGACATAAAACGCCGTGTAGAAGTGGGGTATGCGCGCCCATTCCACGTCGCAGAAGCTGTCGATCTCGCAGCCGTCGTAGTATTGCGCATTGAGCTCGTGATACAGGCCGTTCAGCGCCTCAGCGGTCAGCGGCGTGCCGGACTGGTACATTCCGTGGGCCCTGCGCTCAAACTCCGCGAACAGCGTCTGCCGGAAGATGGTGGTGCGGAAGCCCTCCACGAAGTGGTTGAGCAGCATCACGCGCCGCGCCTCGTCGGTCTCCACGGACAGCAGGTAGCGGGTCAGCAGCACTTCGTTGACGGTGGAGGCCACCTCGGCCACGAAGATGGAGTAGTCGTGGTTTACGTAGTCCTGGGCGCGGTCGGAGAAGAAGGAGTGCATGGCGTGCCCCAGCTCATGCGCCAGCGTAAACGCGTCGTCCAGCTTGCCGGTGTAGTTCAAAAGCACGTAGGGATGCGCTCCATACACGCCCATGGAATAGGCGCCGGTGTGCTTTCCCTGGTTTTCATACACGTCGATCCACTGCTCCCGGAAGGCCCGGTCCAGCAGCGACTGGTACTCCTCGCCCAACGGGCGCAGCGCCGCCTTTACGAGCGCCTTTGCCTTCTCGAAGGGCATCTCGATCTCCACGTCCTCCACGATTGGCGCGTACAGGTCGTACAGGTGGATGCTCTCGAGGGCAAGCCGCTCCCGGCGCAGCTCGATGTACTCCCGCATGGCCGGCAGCGCCTCGTGCACCGCATCCGTCAGCGCGTCGTACAGCTGCACCGGCACGTTGTTGGCGAACAGCGCCGCCTCGCAGGCGCCGCCAAAACCGCGGATGTCCGCGTTGAAGCAATCCTGCTTCACGTTGCCCGCATAGAGCGCCGCCAGCGTGTTGATGTATTTGGCGTACTCGCCGAAGTAGTTCTCAAAGGCCTCGCGGCGCAGGCGGCGGTCCCGGCCGTCCCGGTAGACGCCGAAGCTGCCGTGGGTCAGCGGAAGCTCGTTCCCCGCATCGTCATGCACCGGCGGAAAGCGCATGTCCACGCTGGCCAGCATCTGAAACGCGTTTCCCGGCGTCTGAAAGGCATCGCCCAGCTGAGCCAGCATGCGCTCGCTCTGGGCGTCCAGCGTGTGCGCGCGCCCGCGCTCGAGGTCCTCCGCCAGGTGGCGGTAGCGCTTCAGGCGCTCGTCCCGGAGCCACTCCTGCAGCGTCTCCGTGGGAATGCGGAGGATCTCCGGGTTGACAAATCCCATGGCGGTCTGCATAGCCACCAGCAGGCTGATGGCCCGCGCCTCCATCTCCTGGCAGGCGGCGTCTCCGCCGTCGCCGGACTTCTTTAAAAAGGCGTAGGCGTATACGCGCTCCGCCTGTTCCCCCGCGGCATAGATCCGGTCAAGCCCTGCCAGCAGGTCCTCTGCCGACCGGCCCAGCGTGCCGGGAATGTCCTTCAGCGCTTCCACCTCCGCCTGCGCGCGGTCCAGTGCCGCCCGCCAGGCGTCCTCCGAGGGAAAGATCGCCGTCAGGTCCCAAAGGAATTCCGGATCCATTTGAGAACGGGTTTTGATTTCCATATTGCACTCCTCCTGACGATTTCCAGTGACTGCCACCAGTATACCCCTTTTGGCCACATTTCTCAATAGCGGATTTGGCAAAATACGCCTCGCAGCTCCGGCGGTGCGGCGCTTTGCCGCGTCTTCATACAAACTATGTTGATTTTCGATGGGTTTGCGTGTACAATCAATGCAAATCGATGGCAAGGAAACGGTGAAACCCATGGCAAGGATTCCGCATTGATCTCCGGCACCGGAGATTCCCCCTGTCGCAACCGCCACTTCCCCCGGCGCGCCCGTGCGCCGCCGGGTTTTGAGAGACGCCTCCGCGTGGAGGCCGAGGACAATGTTCACCATGAAAAAGCAAGAAGACAAGCGCACAGAGTGCTTCCCCACCCGTCGGGGCCTGCTGCTGGAGTTCCTGAAGGGCAGCAAGCGCTGGTTTACGCTGAGCGCCGCCATGGCGCTGGCCGTGGCGATGCTCGATTTCGTCAACCCCAAGATCATCGGCTACACCGTCGACGCACTGATCGGCGCGTCGCGCACGGCGGATGCCTCCCTCACCGAGCGCCTGATGGCGCGCCTGGGCGGCGCGGCTTTCGTCACCGGCCACCTGGGCGCGGTGGCGCTGATCGTCGTGGCCGTGGCGCTGCTGTGCGCCGCCTGCCGCTACCTGTTCAAGCTTTGCAATGCCCGCGGCGCGGAAAACCTGCTGCGCGTGATGCGCGACCGGCTGTTCGAGCAGCTGCTGCACCTGCCCTATGCCTGGCACGGCACCCAGCAGACTGGCGACATCATCCAGCGCTGCACCTCGGACGTGGAGACCATCAAGCGCTTCGTGGCGGAGCGGCTCACCAGCCTGTTCCGCATCTCAGTGATGCTGGCGCTGGCGCTGTTTTACATGTACGGCATCCACGCTCGGCTGACGCTGGCCGCCTTTGTGTTCATCCCGATCATCGTGCTCTACTCCTTCATCTTCCATCGCAGGATCGGCGCGGCCTTCGAGGAAACCGACGTGCAGGAGGGCATCCTCTCCACCATCGCCCAGGAAAACCTGACGGGCGTGCGCGTGGTGCGCGCCTTCGGCCGCGAGCTGCACGAGCGGAAGCGCTTTGAAGCGCAGAACCAGAGCTACACGGACCTCTGGGTGAAGCTCATGCGGATCATGACCCTCTACTGGTGCACCGGCGACCTGTTCTCCGGGCTTCAGGTGCTGACCATCGTGGTCCTCGGCGCCGTGTACTGTGTGCGCGGCGACCTGACCGCGGGCAGCTACGTGGCCTTTGTCTCCTACAACGCCATGCTGACCTGGCCGGTGCGCGCGCTGGGCCGCGTGATCTCCGAGATGAGCAAGGCGGGCATCTCCATCGACCGCATCCGCATGATCATGAACGCGGAGCGCGAGCAGGACGCGCCGGATGCGCAGACGCCGCCCATCGCGGGGGACATCCGCTTTGAGCACGTCCGCTTCGGCTACGGCGAGGGCGGCGAGGTGCTGAAGGACGTGTCCTTCACCATCAAGGCAGGCGAGACCGTCGGCATCCTCGGCGGCACCGGCTCCGGCAAGTCCACACTGATGCAGCTGCTGGACCGGCTGTACGAGCTGCCCGCGGAGTGCGGCCGCATCACCATCGGCGGCGTGGACATCGCCCGCATCCGGGCCGCCTGGCTGCGCTGGCACATCGGCATGGTGCTGCAGGAGCCCTTCCTGTTCTCCCG
>JAFWBZ010000341.1 GCA_017537105.1 Clostridia bacterium
AGAATTATTATAAAAACATTACATAAGGTTTGTTTTGTGCCGGTTTTTAAAAGATATGCAGGAAATGATTCATAAGGAATCCTTTGGAGGAATCCGCAGAGAATAACAAAGAGGCACAAAACGCCGGGAAACTGTCCCCGGGAGGACACAGTGCACTCAGGCTTGGGCGGAGACTCCGCGCAGCAGCTCGTCCAGCGCGGTCTTCAGCCGGAAGGTCTCACCCTCGGACGCGGCGTTGAAGGTGAAAAGCCCGTCGACCGTCTCGACTGTCACGCAGCTGTGGACCCGGGGGTGCACGCACAGGCGATAGGTCTGCCACTGGTCGTTGCGCCAGGTGCCGTACCAGCAGCCGGCCTGCTGCCCGCCGCGGGCACAGGCGCCGTAGTCCGGGTTGGTGTACAGGGTCACACGGCGAATGTCCGCGTAGGCCACGGTGGTTGCGGATCGATCCGGCGCGGTGACGATGAGGGCGTCAGGGGCAAATTCCAGCTGCATGCCTCCGGCGCGCAGCCGGTCGCCCGCCAGGGCCGCCGTGCCGAGGGCGACGATGGCCGCCGCCAGCACTGCCAGCAGTGCGCGCTGCCACCAGCGCATGCCGGTCCGCCGGACCGGGCGCCTCTCATACGTGCCAAATCTGCTCTGCATCTGCATGGCCATCCCCCGCAATTCGTGAAAATGGCAGCCCGCGCCGGGCTGCCTGGATATTGTACCACTGCGAGGGCGCCGCTGTACAGGGCGGCGAGGCATTTGTCGGGAAAATGTTGGATTGGATTCACAAGGATTAAGATTGGGCGTCCGCCGCCGCGCCGGGGCGCGCGACGCAGCAGAGGCGCTCGTGCATGCAGATCATCAGCGCGGCGATGGCCAGCAGCCAGAAGGGCAAAAGCCCGGTGGAAAGCGCGTCGGCGGCCAGGCCGAACAGCGGCGGCATCAACAGGATTCCCACGTAGGCGCTGGCCATCTGCACCCCGATGAGGGCCTGGGAGCGATTCGCCCCGAAGTGGTCGGGTGTCGCATGGATGATGCTGGGGTAGATGGGGGCGCAGCCCAGGCCGATGGTGATCAGCCCCGCCATGGCGACCGCGCTTCCCAGGGGGAGCAGCATCAGGAGGATGCCCGCCAGGGCGAGGCCCTCGCCGATGCGGACCATCTGCCGGTCGTTGCACCGGAAGGTGACGAAGCCGCTCACGGCGCGGCCCGCGGTGATGCCGATGTAGAACAGGCTGGCGAGGCTCGCGGCGCGCTCCGTGGAGACGCCCCAGTGCTCCACCAGGTAGGAGCTGGCCCACAGCCCGGCGGTGACCTCCATGGCGCAGTAGCAGAAGAAGGTGATCATCACTTCCTTTGCCCCGGGGATGCGCAGGATTTCCGGCAGGGTGAGTGCGCGCGCCGGCGCGGAGTCGGCGGATGCCGCTCTGCGCTCCTTCCAGAGCGGCAGGCTCAAAAAGAGCACGGCGGTCAACAGCACCTGCAGCGCGCCGATGATGCGGTAGCCGCCGTTCCAGTGGAGGCCGCGGGAGAGGGCCAGGCCCATGACGGCGGGGCCGACGGACGCGCCGATGCCCCACATGCAGTGCAGCCAGCTCATGTGGCGGCTGGCATAGTGGAGGGCGACGTAGTTGTTCAGCGCGGCGTCCACGCTGCCCGCGCCGAGACCGTAGGGGATCGCCCACAGCAGCAGCAGCCAGTAGCTGCGCGTGATGGAAAAGCCGAACAGCGCCGCGGCGGTCATGGCCACGCTGATGGCGGTGAGTCTGCCGGTGCCGAGCCGAAGCGTCAGCCGGTCGCTCAGCAGGCTGGAGACCACGGTGCCCGCCGCGATGACCATAGAAACCGCGCCCGCATAAGAGAGGGGCACGCCGAATTCCAGGTGCATGGTGGGCCAGGCCGCGCCCAGCAGCGCGTCCGGCAGGCCGAGGCTGATGAAGGCCAGATAGATGATGGCGAGCAGCAGGTGGATCATTGGATGCGACACTCCCCGATGTTTTTTGCAGGTTGCGGTGCTCTTTGACGATTGCGCCGCGACCAAAGGCGTGTTATAATTATAGCATCCTTATTCGCGGCTGGATAGGAATAATCCGCCGATTTTCTGGTAAAATTCCGTCAAAGGAGGGACGGCCATGCTGTCGCAGTGCAACACGATACTGGACCGCTCCAACCGCGAACAGACGAAGCATGGCACGGCGAGCTTTCCGATCGCCTGCTACCACGACGACCTGGCCCGGGAGGCGGTGCCCTGGCACTGGCACGACGAGGTGGAGGCGTTTGTCGTCAGCGAGGGCACGGCTGTCGTGACGCTGGGGACGGAGAGTTGTGTCGTCCGCGCGGGAGAGGGCATCTTCATCAACGCGGGCGTGCTGCACAGCTGCGAGGCGTTCGGTGCGGATGGAAGCCGCCTGCACAGCCTGGTCTTTCATTCCCGGCTGGTGGGCGGGAGCGTGGAGAGCGTGTTTCACCAAAAATATGTGCTTCCGGTGACCGAAAACCGAGCCTTTCCCGGCATCCACCTGCGCCGGGACGTGCCCTGGCAGGCGGCGCTGGCGGAGGAGATCGAGGGCGCCTGGCAGGACTGCGTCGCGGAGTCCCCGTACTTCGAGCTCCGGGTCCGCGATCGGCTCTCCCGGCTGCTGGCCGGGCTCGGCGCGCGCCTGGCCTCCATGGAGACTCCGGGCAGTCCCCGGACGCTGCGGAACGGCGAGCGGATCAAGGCCATGCTGCAGTTCATCATGGATCACTACGGCGAGGAAATCACCAACGCTGACATCGCCCGCAGCGCCTCGGTCAGCGAGAGCGAATGTCTGCGCTGCTTCCGGGCGACCATCGGCTCCACGCCGATCCGCTACCTCCGGGAGTACCGCGTGGAGCAGGCGGCGCAGATGCTGATATCGACGGAGATGCCCGTCGGGGAGATCGCCGCCAGGTGTGGCTTCCTGGATGCGAGCTACTTTACCAAGACCTTCCGCGAACTGAAGGGCGCGACGCCCGGGGAATACCGGAGGGCGGGAAGGGGGAGTGGGGGATAGAGCGCAATGTATGAACCTCGCGCCTCCATGTCCTGCTTTCCCGTGCAGCACACACAAAACCAGGGGTTGTCCCAACGCGCGCCGGCGCCGGGACAACCCCTGCCATTGATATTATTGATAATCCTTATTTCAGGAACCCGTTGATGATCTGTTCCTCAGCCTCGGATTCGGTGAGGCCCAGGGTCATGAGCTTGACCAGCTGTTCCCCGGCGATCTTGCCGATGGCGGCTTCGTGGATCAATTCGGCGTCCACGTCGTTGGCCTCCAGCTGGGGCACGGCCAGGATGCGGCCCCGATCCATGATGATGGAATCGCATTCGGTGTGGCCGTGGCAGGGGGCGTTGCCGGTGAGACAGGCGTCGAACTTCTGGTAGGAATCGTCCCGGGCCACCGAGCGGGACACCACGTCCGCGCTGGCGCCCGCGCCGTTCAGCTCCACCCTGTACACGCTGAGGGCGGACTGGCTGCCGTGGGTCATCAGGCGCTCCTTGACGATCAGCTTCGCGCCCGCATCCAGCTTCGCCAGGGTGGTGCGGTCGGTGGAGTCCACACCGCGGATTTGCACCATCTCCATCTCCATGAAGCTGCCCTCTTCCATATAGACCTCGGTGCCGGGGTTCAGGATGCGCTTGCCGGTGCCGTCGCCCTCGCCGTAGTGCTTCTCGACGTACTTCACCCGGGCGTTTTTGCCCACGTAGAAGCGGTGGATGCCGTCGTGCTCGCTGTCCTGCACCCCGCAGTTGTGAATGCCGCAGCCGGCGACGATCACCACGTCGCTGTCCTCGCCGATGAAGAAATCGTTGTACACGGTCTCCTTCAGGCCGGACTCCGAGAGCACCACGGGGATGTGCACGCTCTGGCGCTTCGTGCCCGGCTGGATGCGGATGTCGATGCCGTTGCCCTCCGGCTTGGAGGTGATTTCGATGTTGGCGGTGCTGCGCCGCCCGGCGCTCTGGCCGTTGGCCCGGATGTTGTAGGCGCCCTCGGGCACCTCGTGCAGCCCGGCGACTTCCTCCAGAATGCGCTTCTGAATCGTATCCATCTCGAATCAGCTCCTTTCCTGCAGCCGGTCGCAGCTGCTCATGGCGGAGGCCGTGCCGATCAGAGAGGGCAGAACCTCGTCCCTGGGGCCGTGCTTTTCGATGCGCCCGTCCGCTACCACGATGATCTCATCCGCGATGTTCAGGATGCGCTCTTGGTGGGAGATGACCAGTATGGAGCTGTGCTCGATGGATTTGCGCATATCCTCAAACACGCGGATCAGGCTCTGGAAGCTCCACAGGTCGATGCCGGCCTCCGGTTCGTCGAACACGGACAGCCGCGTGCCCCGGGCCAGTATGGTGGCGATCTCGATGCGCTTCAGCTCGCCGCCGGACAGGCTGGCGTTGACCTCGCGCTGGATGTAGTCGCGGGCGCACAGGCCGACCCGCGACAGGTATTCGCAGGACTCGCTCACGGTGAGCTCCCGGCCCGCGGCGATGCGCAGCAGGTCGATCACCTGGATGCCCTTGAAGCGCACCGGCTGCTGCAGCGCATAGCTGATGCCCAGCCGCGCGCGCCCGGTGATATCCAGGTCCGTGATGTCCTGCCCGTCGAACAGGATCTGCCCGCCGGTGGGCCGACGCACCCCTGCGATCAGCTTGGCGATGGTGGATTTCCCGCCCCCGTTGGGGCCGGTGATGACCACGAATTTGTTCTCCGGGACGGCAAAGCTGACCTCCTTCAGGATGTCCACATGGCCGGCGTCGTCGTCCACGTCAAAGCGTATGTTTTTCAGTTCCAGCATAGTCGTTTGCTCTCCTCTGTGTGTCGGATGGTTCCGTGACGGCGCTGCCCTCCGCCGCGCCGGGGCTGCAGCAGCCATAGCCGCAGGGGGAGGTGTGGTCGCAGAGCCGGACGCTTCCGCCGTCGATCACCAGACCGCGGCCGTCCACGATGGCCTGCGCCAGCTTCTGCCGGGCGGAGGCGTAGATCTCGGTCACCGTGGTGCGGGAGACCTGCATGATCTCCGCGCACTGTCCATGGGTGAAGCCTTCCCGGTCCATGAGCCGGATCGACTCATATTCGTCCAGCGAGAGCGTCACTGCCGCCGCGCCGCCATCGCAGTCCGGAAGAAAGCGCGTGTGCGCGGGCAGCGCGCAGATCCTGCGGCGTCGCTGCGGCCTCGGCATGCCGTTCACCTCCGTTTGTTTCCGTCATATGTCGATTATATCAGCAGACTCACATCCTGTCAACGGGTCCCATGTTAAGCTTCGGAAAGGCAGGACGGCTCTGTGCTGCGCGTTCGAAGGAAACCTGACCGCACGGTATTG
>JAFWBZ010000342.1 GCA_017537105.1 Clostridia bacterium
CGCTGGTCAAGCAGACCGCCAAGGCCAAGTTCGATGAGACCGTCGAGATCTCCGTCCGTCTGGGCGTCGATCCCCGTCACGCCGATCAGCAGGTCCGCGGCGCCGTCGTGCTGCCCAACGGCACCGGCAAGACCGTCCGCGTGCTGGTGATCTGCAAGGCCGACAAGGCCGCCGAGGCCGAGGCCGCCGGCGCGGATTACGTGGGCGCTGAGGACATGGTCGCCAAGATCCAGGGCGGCTGGTTCGACTTCGACGTGGTCGTAGCCACCCCCGACATGATGGGCCAGGTCGGCCGTCTGGGCCGCCTGCTGGGCCCCAAGGGCCTGATGCCTTCCCCGAAGGCCGGCACCGTGACCATGAATGTGACGCAGGCCATCCACGATATCAAAGCCGGTAAGGTCGAGTATCGCGTGGACAAGACCGCCATCATTCACTGCCCGGTCGGCAAGGCTTCCTTCGACGAGCAGAAGCTGACGGAGAACCTCCGCACCCTGATGGAGGCCATCATCAAGGCGAAGCCCGCCGCTGCCAAGGGAACCTACATTCGCTCTGCCGTGCTGTCCAGCACCATGGGCCCCGGCATCAAGCTGAATTCCCTGAAGTTCTGATTTTTCAATACGCCGCTTCGGCTCTCCGAAGTGCCCGGAGGGACATCCTTGACAGGATGTCCCTCCGTCGTTTGTTTTGAAAATGTTTACAAATATTCTGGAAATCCTGCCAATAACCGCGTTGATGGGCTTTTCGGTTTGTGGTATAATTTCCATGATAACTTGCAAGGGTGGAGAAGTATGAATTTCCGGAAGTATCTGTCCGCGCTGCTGGCGCTGGCGCTGTTGATTGCGGCGGTCCCGGCGTTTGATGTTGCGGCCCTCGCGGCGAGCAAGATGCCCTATCGCATCAACGTGGATCTGACCAACCAGATCGTCACCATCTACGACAACAAGACCGGCGAGATTGTCCGCCAGTGCCTGTGTTCGTCCGGCGCCAAGAATGCCACGCCCGAGGGCACCTTTACGATGCCCGAGAAGAAGCGCTCGGGCGAGCGCAAGCCGTGGTTTCACTTCAACGCATTCGGCGGCTACGCCCGATATGCCAGCCGCGTCTACATGGACGTGATGTTTCACTCGCTGCTGTACAGCCAGCCGAACGTGAATTCCTTGAAGAAGAAATCCGTCGAGGAATACGGCTACGCGACGTCCCACGGCTGCATTCGCCTGCGCTGGCAGGACGCCAAGTTCATCGCCGAAAACTGCCTGCCGGGCACGCGGGTGAAGATCTACAAGAGCAAGAAGCGCGACAACGACCTGCGTTCGCTGCTGTATCAGTCGTCCTTCGCCCTGGAGGATGGCCGGACCTACAAGGAGTTCCTGGGCATTCCGAACGAAGAGGGCGCCTTTGGCCGCTATGCCGAGGGCGACGAGGTGCGAAACCTGCAGCTCCGCCTGCGCGACCTTGGCCTGTTTACCGACAAGGTGGACGGTTTCTATGGCGTGAGCACCATCACCGCTGTGCGCGAGGCGCAGAAAAAGATGAACATGGAGCCGACCGGCGCGGCGTCGCTGGCCTTCCAGGCGGCCATCTACTCCAACGACGCCCCGTTTTCGATGAACACTCAACTCAAGGAGGGCGTGAGCGGCCCCGCGGTGCGGAGCCTCCAGGAGAGTATGGGCACGCTGCTGATCTATGAGGGGCCCGTCGACGGCGTCTACGACGTGGAGGTCATGGACGCGGTGAAGGTCTTCCAGAGCGCCTACGGATATACGGTGGACGGCGTCGCCACGCCGATGGTGCAGAGGGCTGCCTACTACGAGGCCGGGCGCATCCAGGCGCTGTTTTCCACGGCGGACAGTTGCCGGCTGGAGAAAAGCGAGGAGCAGGTCTACATGGGCCGCGTCACCTGCGAGCTGGGCATCAAGCTGCGCTCAGAGCCCTCGGTGGACAGCCGCGCGCTGGGCTCGCTGAAGAACGGCAACGTCGTCATCGCGCTGGAGCGCGAGAACAGCTGGTCCAAGGTCCAGAAGGGCAGCCAGACCGGCTATGTGATGAACAAGTACCTGGACTTTTACGCTCAGACCATCTCGTCGCTGCGGTACAGCGACGAGTCGGGGAATATCACCTATGTCATCGGCTATACCGCCGAGGACTACTTCTCCGGCGCGGATCGCCCCGCGGACATCTTTGAGGAGTACCTGAGCAACGGCGGTTCGCTGGACGCCTATGAGGACGTCGCGGAGTACGCCACGGTCAAGACCGAGAGCGACGCCACGCTGAACCTGCGCGAGGCAGCCAACACCGCGAGCGCGGTGCTGGATGTCCTGGAGAACGGCACCCAGCTGAAGATCCTGGTGCGCAACGACGACTGGGCGATGGTGAGCTACAACGGCGTAAACGGCTACGTGCTGGCCCAGTACCTGGAGGTGCGGACCGGCCCGGAGGACCTGCTGGAGGAAGAAGCCGAGACCGAGGAGGAAATGCGCGAGCTGGCCGAGGAGGAGGCCGAGGACGACGAGCTCATCGAGCACGCCGAGGTCAACTGCGACACCGCCGACCGCGCCGAGGTGTACGAGGAGGACTCCGAAGACGCCAAGCTGCTGGGCAGCCTGCCGAACGGCACGAGGGTGGAGGTCGACCGAACCGAGGACGGCTGGAGCCACATCCTGCTCGACGGCCGCGAGGGCTACATGCGGGAGGTGGACCTGCGCTTCATTGTCGAGGGGACAGAGGCGTGATTCCCACAGGAACAGTACAACGGGGGCCGCTGCACGAAGAAGGTGCGGCGGCCTCACGCTTTGTGTCCCGCCGGGACGGTCATCTCCCGTGCCCGGAGGTCATAGGCTTGTCCGGGGGAATGTGCGAGGGGAGGCGCTGGCTTGGGCACGACACAGGTGCGGGTTCGCAGGGAGCGTCCGACAGCCGCAGCGTGGGCGCTGGCGCTGCTGCTGACGATGCTCGTGGTGTTTGCGCTGACGCTGGGCGCCACAGCGCCCGACGCGGTGGAGAGTGTCTCCGCCGCGCCGCGGGTGACGAGGCAGGTGGTTTTTGCGGCGATGGAGTGCTGGTGCGTGTCCATGGGGCGCTATGAGGACGCGGGCCGGGCGCGCATCGAGGCCGCCGGCTGCGCCTCCGGCGGCGGGGCGGGGATGGTGCAGCAGA
>JAFWBZ010000343.1 GCA_017537105.1 Clostridia bacterium
CCCGCTCCCGCTCCGTGGCGGTGGAGGGCCGGTCCTCCCCCGCGACCACCTTCACAAAGGCGCTTTCGAGATCCCCGGCGTCGATGCAGCTGCCGCCCCGATTGGCGGCGAGGATGGCCGCCTCGTTCAAAAGGTTTTCCAGCGACGCGCCCGAAAAGCCCGTGGTCCGGCTCGCCGTGCGCTCCAGATCGACGTCCTCTCCCATCGGCTTGTTTCGACTGTGCAGCCGAAGGATGCTCAGCCTCTCCTCCCTGCCGGGCAGGCCCACCTCGATCTGCCGGTCAAAGCGGCCGGGCCGCAGCAGCGCGGGATCGAGCATCTCCAGTCGGTTCGTGGCAGCGATCACCACGACGCCGTCCCCGGTGTGAAACCCGGACATCTCGCTGAGCAGGGCGTTGAGCGTCTAGTCCCGCTCGTCGGAGGAGCCCTCGTCCCTTCGCTTGCCCATGGCGTCGATCTCATCGATGAAGATCACGCAGCGCCCCGCCTTCCGGGCCTTCTGAAACAGCTCCCGCACACGGCTCGCGCCGACGCCCACGTACTTCTCGACGAAGTCAGAACCCGACAGGGTGAAAAAGGGCACGTTTGCCTCACCGGCGAGGGCCCGGGCCAGCAGCGTCTTGCCCGTGCCCGGAGGTCCGTAGAGCAGCACGCCCCTGGGCATCCGCGCGCCATACCGCGCGTACTTCTCCGGCGTCGCAAGGTAGTCCTTCAACTCCATCAGGCTGCGCAGGGCGACTTCGTTGGCAGCGACATCCCGGAAACCGCACTGGCTGCGCCGCGCTCCGTCGACTTCCCGCCCCACGCCGCTCATTGCCGCGGCGTGCCTGCCTCCGGGCTTCCACACGGCGATGCCCACAAAACCGATCAGCGCCGCCGTCAGCATGCCCTGGGACAGCGCGCCGCGCAGCCCGGCGTCAGAGGACGCCGTCAGCGCCATCGCCAGGCCACTCATGGCGCAGGCCGCCACCAGCGACAGGAAGATCGTTTGCCCGCGTTTCATCCATATCCTCCCCCATATGCATGGTACACGAATATTGTAACCGACGCAAACGCGCCTGTCCACGCACAATATCTGGCAGCGTTGACTAAAATCGCCTGCGCCGGGAAATCCTGATGGAGAGAATAGACAGTATATGGGGCAGAAAAATGCGCAAAAAGATCCTGGCCGTCGCATCGGCCGCACTCTTCCTGGCCTTCGCCGCGCTGCTCTGGCGGCTGGACATCCCCCACTGGAAAAAGCTGGATCTCGACAGGATCCACGGCATCGCCAGTGCGACGCAGGTATACGACGCCTCCGGCCAGCCTGCCGGCACGCTGCACGGCTCGGTGAACCGCCGACAGATTTCCCTCGACGACGTGCCGGAGCCGGTGCAGCAGGCCTTCATCGCCGCGGAGGACCTGCGCTTTTACCGGCACCACGGCGTGGACGTGTACCGGATCTTCGGCGCGCTGTGGAACGACCTGCGCACGCTCAGCTATTCCCAGGGTGCCTCCACCATCACCCAGCAGCTGATCAAGCTCACCCACCTGTCCAGCGTCAAGAGCCTCTCCCGGAAGGCACAGGAGATCGCACTGGCGCTGAAGCTGGAGCGCGCAATGACCAAGCGGCAGATCCTCGAGGCCTACCTGAACACCGTCTACTTCGGGCACGGCGCCTATGGCATCGAAGCCGCCGCGAATGCGTACTTCGACAAGCCCGCGCGGGAGCTCTCCCTCGCGGAGGGCGCGCTGCTGGCGGGAATCATCAAGTCTCCCTCCCGCTACGCGCCGCACCTCAACGCGGACCAGTCCATCGCGCGGCGAAACGGTATCCTGAAGACCATGGCGAAGGAGGGCTTCATCTCGCAGGCGCAGCTGGAGACGGCGCAATCTGAAGGCCTTCAGCTGGCCGCCGGTGCGTCCGAAGGCCGTCAGTACGCGTGGTATATGGACGCCGTGCTCGCGGAAGCCGTCACCGTGACCGGCCTCTCCGCCGACGACCTGCTCTCCGGCGGCTATCGCATCGAAACCGGGCTGAGCCCGCGCATGCAGTCCGAGGCGGAGCGCCTGTTTGAAGACGGAACGGCATTCCCGACGGACGCCGCCGACGGCACGCCCGTCCAGGCCTCGCTGATCGCGCTGGATGCAAAGACCGGAGAGGTGTGCGCGGTGATCGGCGGGAGACGCTACGACGTCGCCATGGGTCTGAATCGGGCCACGCAGATCCAAAGGCAGCCGGGCTCCGCCTTCAAGCCCGTCTCGACCTACGCCGCCGCCATCGACGCCTTCGGGTTCGTCCCCTCGTCCACGGTCGAGGACACGCCCCGGACCTTTGCGGGCGGCTATGCGCCCCGAAACGCGGGCGGCAGCAGCTACGGCACGGTCACGCTGCGGGAGGCGCTCTCCCGATCCCTGAACATCGCCACCGTCGATCTGGCGGACCTGATCGGCGTGGATGCTCTGCGCGCCTATGCGTCCCGCTTCGGCATCCCCCTGTCCGACCGGGACCGCAACCTCTCCCTCGCCCTGGGTGCGCTGACCGACGGCGTATCCCCCGCCCGGCTCGGCGCGGCCTACTGCGCCATCGCCAATGGAGGCACCCGGGTCGATCCGCACTGCATCCGCCGCATCCTGGACGCAGAGGGCAATGTCCTCTATCGCGCCCCGCAGCCCTCCGGGCGCGCCGTGCAGGACTCCACCGCGTACATGCTGGCGGACATGCTCAAAACCGCCGCCTCCACGGGCAGCGCCCAGGCGCTCTCCGCCTGCGGCATGCCGGTGGGCGGAAAGACGGGCACCGTCAGCGAGGCGGCGGGCTCGGGAAACCGGGACATCTGGACCGTCGCGTGCACGCCGGACCTCGTGGCGGGCGTGTGGATGGGCTTCGACGAGCCGGACGCAGCGCACGTGCTGGCTGCGTCGGAGGGCGGCAGCGGGTATCCCGCGCGCCTCTGCGCGCGCTTTTTGCAGGGCATCTCCGGGGCGCTTTCCCATCGGGATTTCCCCAGGCCGGCCAGCGTTCGCACGGCGCTGGTGGACCGCGTCGCGCTGGAGACGCAGCACAGGGCGCTCCTGACCACGGAACGCACGCCCGCAGAATACACGGTTCGGGAGCTGTTCCGGGCGGACAACCTTCCGATTCAGCGTTCCGGAAACTGGTCGGTTCCCGGCGCGGTGGAGGACTTCCGGCTGCTCACCGGCTCCGGCGAGACGCCCGTGCTCGCCTTTACCGCCCGGGACGACAGCGCCGAATACATGCTGCTTCGCACGGTCTACGGAAAAACGGAGCAGCTGGCGGTGCTGAAGGGTGCCGCAGGAGCAACGGTTCACTACGCTGACGCGGACCACGATCTCTCCCTGCCCGCGGACTATACGCTTCTGCCGAGAAACGCGCTGCTGTTCGCCGCCGGTACGCTGTTGACCGGCTCGCAGTCGCCTTCGGTGCACTACGCGCCGGGAGGCCTGCTGAATACGATCATGGGCGCCGGCATGGCCGAAGCCACACCGGCGCCCACAGAGGTGGAAGGCGCGGAAAGTCCCTCCCTGTTTGATTGAAGCTACGCGTATTCCGGCTCAGGCTCGCGCTGTGGCGCGGGCTCAAACACCAGCTTTCCGTCCCGCTCCATGGCATGGACCCGGTCGCCCAGGCGGATGCGCCCGGTGAGGATCTCCTCAGACAGCGCGTCCTCCACCATGCGCTGGATGGCGCGCCGCAGCGGACGCGCGCCGTACTGCAGGTCATATCCCTCGCGGGAGATCAGCTGGAGCGCGGACGCGTCGACCTCCAGTTCGATGCCGCGCTCGCGCAGGCGCGCGCACACCTGGCCCAGCAGCAGCCGGGCGATGGCATCGATCTCGGGCTGTTCGAGGGCGTGGAACACGATGATCTCGTCCACGCGATTCAGGAACTCCGGCCGGAAGATGTTCCGCACCTCGCCCATGATGTTCTCCTTCATGTTCTCGTAGGTGCGCTCTGCGTCATCTCCGCCACCGAAGCCCAGCGTGCGCTGCTTCTTGATGGCGTGCGCGCCGGCGTTGCTGGTCATGACGATCACGGTGTTTTTGAAATCCACCACGCGGCCCTGGCCGTCGGTCAGCCGACCGTCCTCCAGGATCTGCAGCAGTATGTTGAACACGTCCGGGTGGGCCTTCTCCACCTCGTCCAGCAGGATCACCGCGTAGGGCTTGCGGCGCACCTTCTCGGTCAGCTGGCCGCCCTC
>JAFWBZ010000344.1 GCA_017537105.1 Clostridia bacterium
CGACCTTCTTCATCACGGTCTCGACGATGGCGGGGGTGGCGTCATAGTACTTGTTGGTAGCCTCGCGGCCCTGGAAGTAGATGTCGGGGTTCTGGGCGGTGCCGCGCTGATGCGGATGCTCGGGGTTCAGGCCGCCCTCGCGGAAGGCCTTGACCTTGTCCCAGTTCACCAGGCCCTTGATCTCCTCGTAGCCGTTGGCGGGATCGATGGCGTCGATCTTCTGGATCTCATGGGAGGTGCGGAAGCCGTCGAAGAAGTGCAGGAAGGGCACGCTCGCCTCGATGGCGGACAGGTGCGCCACCAGCGCCATGTCGGTGGCCTCCTGGACGGAGTTGGACGCCAGCATCGCGAAGCCGGTCTGGCGGCAGGCCATGACGTCGGAGTGATCGCCAAAGATGTTCAGCGCGTGATACGCCAGCGCGCGGGCGGAGACGTGGAACACGCCCGGCATGAGCTCGCCGGAGATCTTGTACATGTTGGGGATCATCAGCAGCAGGCCCTGGGACGCGGTGAAGGTGGTGGTCATCGCGCCGGCGGCCAGAGAGCCGTGCACGGCGCCCGCGGCGCCCGCCTCAGACTGCATCTCCGCCACGCGGACCTTCTGGCCGTACAGATTCAGGCGGCCATGGGCGGCCCACTCGTCGGCGACCTCCGCCATCGGGGAGGAAGGCGTGATGGGATAGATAGCGGCCACATCGCTGAATGCATAGGCGACATGGCTGACGGCAGTGTTGCCATCAACGGTAAGTTTGATGCTCAACGGAATTCCCTCCTTATAAAGTATCAGGTGAATAGCCTAAACCATCAATCTATATTATACAAAATGAACCCTGTTTAGTCAAGGCAAATCTGGGGCACATGTCTGTCATGCGATGTCGCCTTCTCTCGGCTCCCCCTCGGCGCCCCTTTCAGGGGAGCTGGCAGCACAGAGCGCTGACTGAGGGGGCGTTGCCCTCTAAAACGTGGAGATCCTGTCGTTTCCAGCGCCTCCCGACAGGGCAGACGCCCGCCCCGGGCTCTATGGGGCGGGTGGATGGGGGAAAAGGCCGGGCTTCGACAGAAACGAAAGCCCGGGATTTTGCGCTGGAATCTGTGGCACAAAATCCCGGGGAAATATCCAGGCGGCAGCAAATGGGGTCCGGGGCATCGCCTCGGGGGCTACAGGCGCTTGACCAGCGTCTCGGGACTGACGGCGTAGAGCAGGGCCGTCTCCCGGGTGATGGCGCCAGCGCGGAACAGCTTCTGAAGCTCCGCGTCCATGGACAGCATGCCCTGGCCCGCGCCGCCGAAGATGGCGTTGTCGATCTGGTGGGTGCGCCCGTCGCGGATCAGGTTCTGGATGGCGGGATTGACCGTCATGACCTCGAACACGGCCACCTGGCCGCCGTCCTTCTTCGGCACCAGCCGCTGGGAGACCACGGCGCGCAGCACCATGGAGATCTGCACGCGCACCTGGGCCTGCTGCTCGGCGGGGAAGGTGTCCAGAATGCGGTCGACGGTCTTGGCCGCGCCGGTGGTGTGCAGCGAGGAGAGCAGCAGATGGCCGGTCTCCGCGGCGGTGATGGCGGTGCGGATGGTCTCCAGGTCGCGCATCTCGCCCAGCATGATCACGTCCGGCGCCTGGCGCAGCGCCGCGCGCAGGGCGCGGGCGAAGGTCGGGGCGTCGTTGGGCACATCGCGCTGGCTCACCAGCGAGCGCTTGTGGTTGTGAATGTACTCGATGGGATCCTCAATGGTCACGATGTGGCCGTCCCGCTCGCGATTGATCTTGTCTACCATACAGGCCAGCGTGGTGGACTTGCCGCTGCCCGCGGGGCCCGTGACCAGGATCATGCCGTTGCGGAACCGGGACAGCTCCATGACCATGTCCGGCACGCCCAGCTCCCGGGGATCCGGCAGCCCGAAGGCCACCATGCGGCAGGTGGCCGCCATGGTGCCGCGCTGGAAGTAGGCGTTGCAGCGAAAGCGGCTCAGGCCCGCCATGGCGAAGGAGAAGTCGTCGTCGCCCTCGTCCTGCAGCCGGGCGATGTCGCGGTGCGCCAGATCATAGGCCTCGCGCACCAGCTGCTCCGTCTCCGCGGGCCTGACGATTTCTTCGGACAGCGGCACCATGTCGCCCTTGACCTTGCAGGTCACCTTCGCGCCGGGAACGATGAAGATATCCGAGCCGGACAGCTCGTAGGCCCGGGTCAGCAGTTGTTTCAGTTCCATTCTTCCTCCGTGATCGCCGTCAGGCGATGGTTGACCCAGCTGAAGCGCTCCGCCTCCCCCAGGGGATTCAGCGCCACCGCGCAGTCCAGCATGCGGTAGCCGTCGGTCAGGCTCCAGCGGATCACTCTGTCCGCAAGCTCCATGTCCGCGGGCAGATAGGTGCGCACCGCCAGCGCGTAGGCCTCGTCGTCCTCCGCGATTTCTGCGTAGTGGGCGGCGATGGCATCCAGCTTCGCGAGCTGCTGCTCCGCCTCGACGTTCAGCGCATAGCCCGCCTGCACCACCTGCACGCTGCGGGCCGAGAGCTTGCTGTCGTTCCGGGCGTTCATCAGCGCCAGTATGCCCAGCACGCTCATGCTCAGGATCACCACCACCAGGATCAGCGACGCTGCGCCGGGGCCAAAGGAAATCCTGCTTCTGCGATTCACGGCCGTCCCCCCCTGTAGCGGGCGCAGGGTAGCGAGAACAGCTCCGCGTCCTCCTGCCTGGCCTGGTCCACGTTGCGCATGCTGTAAAACGCCCGAACGCTGCCGCGCCACAGCGCACCCGCGTCGGTGGGCGTCTCCTCTCCCTCAACGTACAGCGTGTATCCGTCCTCCGCGCGCGTCCAGACGTCGTGGGAGCAGCTGAACGCCAGCGCCTCCAGCGCCTCGTCCACGTCGTCTGCGGCATAGAGCGCCTCGGCCACGTTCTGCGCCTCCGCCAGCGCCCTCGTCTCCACGCCCGCCTTCGCGGTGAGGTTGTGTGCGGTCACGAACACCTGCACCACCACCGTCGCGGACAACATGAAGAACAGCACCGCAATGAGAATCTCCACCAAGAGCACGTTCGATCGATTCCTGTTGTCCATCTTGAACTCCTACACCTCAAAAAACCTTGCAACGGTCATGAATCCCCCGTGCACACCTATGAATGAAGCCCGTCTGCAATCCTGCGCGGCACGCCCTACGGCGCGCACCGCAGCGCCACCTGTACCCGGCTCGTCTCCCCGTTGGCGCCGGTCATGCTGACCGTCACCAGGCGGCCCTCCACAGCTGCGTCGAAGCTGTCCGCCGCGCAGATCGCCGTGCCGTCCTCCGGAAGGAAGTCACTGTCCGCGTCGGTGAACTGCTCCCACAGCTGCCCGTCGTACTGATAGATCCAGGTCACGTAGGGCTCATCGTCGATCTCCTCGTAGAGCGCGACGGCCTTCAGGCTGTCCTGCGCGCCCTCCGGCGCCGCCCCGTCCGCGTCGCGGCGGACCCAGGCCAGGCCGGAATCCTCGTCGTCCAGGTCGCCGTCCTCCTCAAAGTCGAGATCCTCGTCGTCCTCGAACGCTTCTTCGTCGTAGTCCTCTTCGTCCTCCGCGTCCGCCGGGAACGCGTCAAACACCTCTACGGCCACTGCACCCGCGCCGTCCTCTGCGCGAAGCATGCTGCGCACATAGGCATTCAGCACGCGATAGTCATTGTTCGCCTCGGAGCGATCCACCGTGCCGCGGTACATCTGTGCGCCCAGCAGCACCATAAGCGTGGACATCACCGCGAACAGGCCCAGCAGCACGAATACGAACACGCCCTGCATGTGGTGCTGCACTCTCCCATGGTTCCCGCTCACGATTCATCCGCCTCCACTTCCGTCACGTAGATCTCCGGCAGCAGGTTCGACGCGAAGGCGTCGTAGGTCACGAAATACCGCGACGCATCGTAGGCGAGGCCGTAGTTCTCGCGGAGGTAATTCAACTCCTCCGGATACGCGCCCTCGACGGCATAGCAGGTCAGCGCGGCCTCGCGCACCGCGTCCTCGACGAACTTCGTCTGCGCGTCGCTCTGGGCGGTGCCGACCCGGGAGACCAGCAGCCACGTGCCGCAGAGCAGCAGGGCGATCAACAGAACGACCGCGATCTCCTTTCGGTTCACCATCGCGTCCTCCTCCTTTGGAAAAGACCGGTGTCAGGTTACAGCATGCTGGACAGGATGCCGGCCATGGGCAGCATGACAGACAGCAGGATCGCGCCGATGACGATGGACAGCAGCGCGATCAGCGTGGGTTCGATGATCGCCACCAGCTGCGAAATGCCGGTCTCCACCTGCTCCTCGTAGATGCCCGCGATCTTCGCCATCACCTGGTCCTCGCGGCCCGCGGCCACGCCCATGCGGATCATGCGATCGTGCAGGCCGTCGAACAGCTTGGAGCGGGACATCGCGTCCGCGAAAGATTCGCCGGCGTCCAGGTCCTTGCGAATGCCCTCCACCCTTCCGGCGGCCTCGCCGTCGGAGAGGATCGTGGGCATCAGCCGGAAGGCCTCGCCCGTGGGGAAGCCGCTGGACAGCATCATCGAGAGCACACTGGCCACGCGGGAGGCGGACAGCTTCATGCTCAGGCGGCGGATCGGCGGGAACACGCTGCGCAAAAGGCCCAGCACGCGCTCCCGGGCGGAGGTCTTCATCAGGATGGCGCAGACGAGCACCGCCAGTACCGCCAGGCCCACCAGCGCCAGCACCACCCAGCCCACGGTGGAGCCGAACTTCATCAGCGCCGCGCCGGAACGGGTCATCTCTACGCCCATGGAATTCAGCACCCGCCGGAACACCGGCAGCACCTTCCACAGCATGATCAGCACGATCAGCACCAGCATCACGCCCAGCACCAGCGGATAGGTCACGGCGCTCACCACGGAGCTGCGAATGCGGTCCTCCCGGCCGTAGTAGTCCGCCAGGCCGTTCATCACGCTCTCCAGCTGTCCGGTCTGCTCGCCGATGCCTGCCACCTCCACCAGGTAGGTGGGCCAGCGGCCATCCTGCTTCAGCGCCTGGTACAGCGAACCCGTCTCGTTCACGCCCTTGCTGGCGGACTGGTACAGGTCGGCGTACTCCGAGTCCCGGGTCGTCTCCGCCAGGGTCTCCATGCCGTCATAGAGCGGCAGGCCCGCCGAAAGAATCAGCGCCACCTGGCTGCAGAAGCTGGACAGCTCCGCAGATGCAATGCCACGTTTTCCCTTGCCGGTCATGAACAATAACCTCCTCATGTCTCCTCGGGGGATTGGTCCTTCCGATAAATGGTCTGCGCCGGAGTGAGTATTCCGGGCGGGGATGTGCTGATTCGGGCGGAGAGACTGAAAGCCCCAAGGTCCTTCGGCCCGGTCTTTGGCCGGACGCCAAAATGCACCGCCCCGAATGCATAAACAGGCCCTAATACATGCGCTCCACCTGGTATTTCTTTGCGTGCAGCGCACCCACGGCGGCCGTGGGATCAAAGAACTGCTCCTTGCCGTCCACCACGGTGAAGTTCCAGGCATGGTAGTACTTGTCCGCGTAGCCGATCACCAGCTTGGAGGGCACGCCCTGCACCCGCAGCATGCAGGCCATCACCGCGGACAGGTCCTGACAGATGCCCATGTGGTTCTCGTAGCAGTAGTCGATGTCCGGCAGCATGCCGGATTTGACGGTCGCCGCGCGCACGAAGTCGTAGGAAAACTCGGTGGTGATGTAGTTGGTGATGATCTTGTAGCACTCCGACGGCGATGCGCCTGCGCACAGCTCGTCCGACTTCTTCACCGCCTTGGTAAACAGCCCGTAGTCGACGTACTGGTTGGGCACCAGGAAGGCCGCGTTTTCGTCGTCGAGCTTCACCTTGAGGCTCACCTTGCCCTGGGCGGAGTACTTCTTTCCCTTTACGTTTTCGAACAGCGAGATCGTATACGATCCGGAGCCCTGCTGCAGCGGAAAGACCTCAAAATCGCCGTCCTGGTTCAGGTCGTAGGTCAGCTCCGTCTTGCCGTAGCTCATGCGCAGCTTGAACCTGTGCTTGCCCGCCTGCTTCACGCGCGCCATCACATAGCCCTGCTTTTTGTTGCTGATGTCCAGCACCAGCTTGCCGTTTTTTTTCACTTCCGAGCCCGCGGCGTCGGGCCACACCGCGTCCCTGGCAGCCGCGTGTCCCGCGGCTGCGCAGGCCAGCATCAGCATCAGCAAACCCACGAGGCAGATCCCCGTGCGGAAAAAACCGAATCTACGCATGGCCCAACAACCTCCCCAGTATTCCACCTATAAGTATAGCATACTCTTCCCGGATTTGCAATTATTTCCATTCCCGTGCAAGCGCATGAATCCTTCCGATCTGAAATGCGGCGATTTTTGGATTTTCGCGATAAAAGACGCCGTTTTACCAACATTTAACAGGAAATACGGTGCGAAGGGGCTTGATTTCTACGTACAAAATGGATAAACTATCCACTGGAAACGTTAGCACTCGGTTTTTATGAGTGCTAACAAAATGCCAACAATCTGGAACTTGGGAGGTTTATCGCATATGAAGATCAAGCCGCTGGGTGACCGCGTGGTCATCAAGAATCTGGAGGCGGAGGAGACCACCCGTGGTGGCATCATCCTGACCAACGCCGCGAAGGAAAAGCCGGTCATGGCAGAAGTTCTGGCCGTGGGCCCGGGCGGAAACGTGGACGGCAAGGAGATCACCATGAACGTCAAGGTCGGCGAGAAGGTCATCTATTCCAAGTATGCCGGCACCGAGGTCAAGCTGGACGGCGAGGAATTCATCATCGTGCGCCAGTCTGACATCCTGGCCGTGGTGGACTAATTCGCGAAACGCATAAAACGGGAGGCAATCATTATGGCAAAGCAGATCAAATACGGCGAGGAAGCTCGCAAGGCGCTGCAGGCCGGCATCGACGCGCTGGCCGATACTGTAAAAATCACCCTGGGCCCCAAGGGCCGCAACGTGGTGCTGGACAAGAAGTTCGGCGCTCCGC
>JAFWBZ010000345.1 GCA_017537105.1 Clostridia bacterium
ACCTATCTCACGGCGATTTACGGCATTGAACAGGGGCAGCAGCTGATGATCAGGAAACTCAAGGAGGCCTCCTATGAGACGCTGGAATCCATTCCGGTGGCGGGCTGGTTCTTCCTTGGCATCAAGATTGGCAAGGACTTCGCGGTGACCTTCAACCGGGCGTTCATGAACGTCGACGACGTGCAGGGCGCGGCCTATAAGTTCGAATACGCCGTGATGCTGGGCAAGGGCATGAAGCCCGCGTTTATCGAGGCCTACGAAAACTACATGGCCTGCCCGGTGAAGGTGGAGAATTTCGAGGCGCTCTACCAGGCCTCGGACGCCTTCGGCCAGTTTATCAAGATGGAATACAAGCAGCTGGGCAGCATCGCCTCGGCGCTGGACGAATCGCTGAGAGGCAGGATCAGGAAGGCAGTCACGGGAGAGTCCTACGAGGAATTCACGGCCCTGTGCAACAAGTGCGCGGACTACTATCCCACCGCCCTGACGAACTATCTCAACAAAATCGACGACATGATGACCGATACGTCGATCGTGCGATCCGAGTGAGCAGGCAGGTATCGAGAAGAAAGGCGAATACTACGCCATTTGCAACCCCTTGAAGGGAAGTGGGGAGGCTGCGGCCTTCCCACTTTTTTGCGCTTCCGTGAAGAATCATTTGTGTTGCCGTTTTCCCTGCAGCATGGTATAATCTGGGAAACGGGGGAACGGACGTTGTTGGAGCCCGACCTCGGGACAGGATGCGGAACGGGCAACCGGGCAGGAGGGATTGCGATGGAGAATGCGATGGAATGGATCCGGGCGCGGCACAGCGTGCGGCAGTATCTCGATAAACCGATTCCGGAGGCGGTCCGGGAAGCGCTGGACGCGTATGCCCGCGAGTTGAACGCGGCGGGCGGGCTGAACATGCAGGTGATCTATGACGAGCCGGAGTGCTTCAGCGCCCGCATGGCGCGCTACGGCCGGTTTGAAAATGCGAAGAACTACATCGCCCTGGTGGGGAAGAAGGCGCCCGACCTGGAGGAGCGCTGCGGCTTCTACGGCGAAATGCTGGTGCTGAAGGCGCAGTCGCTGGGGCTGAACACCTGCTGGGTGGCACTGACCCACGGCAGGAGCCGCGCCGTCGTCGGGGCGGGGGAGCGGGAGGTCATCCTCATCTCGCTGGGATACGGCAAAACCCAGGGCATCCCGCGCAGGAGCAAGGCCGCCAGCGAGGTGAGCAACCTTGCCGGTGACTCCCCGGAGTGGTTCAAAAGGGGCGTCGAGGCCGCGTTGCTCGCGCCGACTGCGGTCAATCAGCAGCGGTTCCGGCTGGAGCGGGACGGCGACCGCGTCGCGGCGAAGACGGGGCGGATCGGCACGCAGCTGAAGGTCGACCTGGGCATCGTGAAGTGTCACTTCGAGCTTGGCGCGGGAAGAGAGAACTTCCGGTGGGCCTGAGCGGGGGCGGCGATAGGGAAGGCGCTCCTGCGGGGAAGGATGTCGGAAGGGTTCCTTCGCCTTTCCAGAAAGCCCCTGATCTCTCCCTGGAACAATCATGCACCTGCGTTATTTTCCAAAAATTGCGCGGGCGGGCTTGCCAACCGCAGGAAAATCTGAGATAATATAGGAAAGACGGATTCAAAACGGGGTTTCGCGGACGACGGTCGCGGCGTGGGCCGGGAGGCGTTTCCCGGGGCGCGGCGCAGGGGACAGCGCAGGAAGGGTGATCCACGTGGACGTACAGATCAAACTGATGGGGTATTTTCGGATCGAGATGGACGGACAGGTCTACGACACCTTTGCGCAGAAGAGCCGCAAGGGTGCGGCGCTCATTCGATTTCTCGTCGTGCAGCGGGGAAGGCCGGTTTCCTCCCAGCGCCTGATCCGGGAGCTCGAGGCCGACAGCCGCAACGAGAACCCGCGCAATGCGATGAAGACGCTGGTCAGCCGCACGCGCTCGCTGTTGAACCAGATCAGCCCCGGGCTGGGCAGCTGCATCGCCTCCGAGCCCGGCACCTACCGCTGGCAGTCCCTGCCCGGCGTCACCGTGGATGTGCTGGAAATCCTGGACATCCTCGACCGGCTTCGCGGAAAGATCGACGAGGAGCAGCAGTGTGCGCTCACGGAGCGGCTGATGGAGCTCTACCAGGGCGAGCTGGAGGATGAATACTGGCTGCACCGCGAATATCTTGAGGCCATATACGACTACATTGGCCTGCTGAACGGCCGCGAGGCCTACAACCGCGTCTGCGAGGTCTGCGAGCGTGCGCTGAAGATCGACGACCTGGACGAGCAGCTGCACATCCTGAAGATGGAGGCACTGGTGAACCTGAATCGCCCCTCCGAGGCGATGAGCCAGTACTACCGCGTGGTGCGGCAGAGCCAGGTCCAGCTGGAGAGCGAGCCCAGCGATGAGCTGCGCGCGTACTACACCGACCTGGTGGAGCAGGGGCGCTCGCTGAAACTCAACCTGGACTTCATCCACAACGAGCTGACCCGCGAGGAGAAGGAGCAGAGCGGCCCGTACTTCTGCGAGTACCGCGCCTTCAAGGAGATCTACAACATCCAGATGCGCAACCTGGAGCGCCTGGGCTCCACGATGTTTCTGGGCGTCATCATGGTGGGCAGCAACAGCTCCGTCATCCGTGAGGGCGGCATGGCCGGCCTGCTGGAGATCCTGCGCCGCAACCTGCGCAAGGGGGACATCGTGACACGATTTTCGGAGAACATCGTGGCCATGCTGCTGCCCATGGTGAACTACAGCACCGGCAGCGGGGTGATGGGGAGGATCGAAAAGCTCTTTTACGCGGAGTATTCCGGCGCAAACCTCACCTTCCACTCCCGGATCAGCCCGTTGGGCGGAGTGGCCGGAGGATGGGGAATACAGGGCTGATGGGACCGCAACGGAGGCGGGGCGCGGGATCGCGGGGCGATCCTGCGCCCCGCTTTCGCATGTTCGCGGGGAACGCATGGTGACGACGACCTCTCAGTCAGTCAACGCAATTTTGTCAGAGGCATAGTTGCCTTGACTGACAACTTCCCTGAAAGGGGAGCCAAGAGGGAGCGGGGCGGCTGTTTAGCAGCCTCCCCGCATGGGGAGTCCGTTGGAGCGGGAAAATCGCACAAGATATAGGCGCAGCCTATTGCCAAAACCAGGGAAAAAGAATGCCCCGGAGGTTTGACAGAAGCGCGGTTATCGTGTAGAATAAATACAAACTTTTAAATGGAGGGATACATCCATGAAGCGCTTGTTTTCTCTGATCGTTGTGCTCGCTCTGGCGCTGGTGCTGCCGGTTTCGGCGATGGCCAGCGCGGACAACGACACGTTCATCTACGGCATCGGCGGAGATCCGGGCAACGACATCAACACCATCTCCACCTCCGGCCGCTATGACCTGACCGCCGAGCGCATCCTCTACAGCCCGCTGTTCAACTACTACGGCCCGGACGACATCGAGTACCGCCTGGCGGAGAGCTTCGAGGTGTCCGAGGATGGCCTGACCCTGACTGTGCACCTGCGCCAGGGCGTGGTGTGGTCCGACGGCGAGCCCTTCACCGCGGACGACGTGGTGTTCACCTATCAGAAGATCATCGACACCGACTACGCCAACGGCCACGACAGCTTCGTGTTCGGCGACGAGAAGGTCACGGTGGAGAAGATCGACGACTACACCGTAACGTTCACGACCCCCGTGTTCAGCGCCGCCCTGTTGGAAAACATCGGCGCGGAGCACTACATCATGGCCAAGCACATCTACGAGGGCGACGAGACGCTGGACAACAACCCCAAGAACGCCACGCCCGTCGGCACCGGCCCCTACGTGCTGGATGAGTACGTGGCCGGCCAGTACATGAAGTTCACGGCCAACGAGAACTACTTCCTGGGCGCGCCGAAGATCGGCACGCTGATCCTGCAGTTCGTCAACGACCAGACCTCCGCGATGCTGGCCCTGCAGAAGGGCGAGATCAACGCGCTGGTGATCGACAATACCGGCGACGCGGCCGACCTGGACGAGAACGCCGTCACCGTCTACGCCTATCCCGAGGATCGCGTGGGCTACCTGCTGTTCAACCTTTCCAGCTCCCGCACCGGCGACATCAACCTGCGCAAGGCCGTGTTCTTCGCGCTCAACCGCACCGAGCTCAACATGGGCACCTACCTGAGCGAGGACTACTACGTGGACGCCGTGTCCTTCCTGCCGTATTCCAACCCCTATGTGACCACCGACGTGGAGGACTACGCCTACAGCGCAGAGAAGTCCGCCGAGTACCTGGCCCAGGTGGAGGGCGAGATCCCGACGCTGCGCCTGGCCTACACCGCCAACAACGTCACCCAGGAGACCCAGGCCCTGATCGTGCAGCAGCAGCTGAAGGCCGCGGGCATCAACCTGGAGCTGAAGGCCATGGACGGCACCGCCCTGGTCAACCTGTGGTATGAGCCGAACGATGAGTACGACCTGTCTATCGGCGGCTACATCATGGGCATCGATCCCGGCTCCTACGCGTCTCTGTTCGTCTCCGACGGCTCCGCCAACTTCTACAACCTCTCCGACGAGGAGCTGGACGGCTACTTCGCCGCCGGTTCCGTGGAGACCGATGAAGCCGCCCGCCTGGAGATCTACCAGAACGCCCAGCGCCGCCTGGCCGACCTGGCCGTGCAGTATCCGATGGTCACCAACCTGCGCCTGCTGGCGATGACCAACGACGTGGGCGGCTCCGACGAGGCCCGCCTGATCCCGATCTACACCTTCTCCAACTTCGACCAGCTGTATTTCAAGTAATCAGCGGCCAATGTGGACAGTGCTCCGCCCTGTGCGGGGCATTGTCCATGTCCCCGGAAAGCTGTGAAACACCGTCCCGTGCGCGCGCGAGACGGCGTTTCACGGTTTTCAGAGACCGCCGATCGCACTGTCACACGCAAAGGAGGCGCGAACCTTGGCGCGCTACATCGTCAAACGCATCCTGCAGGCCATACCGCTCTTGCTGGTCATCAGCATCATCTGCTTCGGACTGATCCAGATGGCGCCCTTCGACGTCATCGACACCATCGCCACGCCGGACATGGCGCCCGAGGTGCGGGAGGCGCTGAAGGTGAAATACGGCTTGGACCAGCCGGCGCACATCCAGTATCTCAACTGGCTCAGGCGCATGGTGACGGGCAACCTGGGCTATTCCATCGTCACCCACCAGAGCGTGGCCTTCGACCTGGCGGCGCGGCTGCCGAATACGGTGCTTTTGATCCTGCCCAGCTACCTGCTGGCGCTGGCCATCTCCATCGTGCTGGGGCTGGTGGCGGGGTCGCGGCGCGGCGGCCGGGCGGACCGGATCATCGACACGCTGTACTCGGTGGGCATGGCCACGCCGACCTTCTGGATCGCCATGATGCTGCTGTACGTGTTCGGCTACAAGCTGAGCATCTTCCCGATCCTGGGCATGCACACGCTGGGTCAGGACAACAGCCTGCCGGATCTGCTGATGCACCTGGTGCTGCCCACGGTGGTGCTCACGCTGGGCGATCTGCCGGGCACCGTGCGCTTCGTGCGCTCCTCCACCATCAGCCAGTACACCGAGGACTACGTGATGGTACAGAAGGCCTTCGGCTCCAGCCGCGCGGCGATACTGTTCCGGCACGTGATCAAGAACGTCCTGCTGCCGGTGATCACGCTGGTGGGCATGTCACTGCCGAGGCTGGTCACGGGCGCATTCATCACCGAGTCCATCTTCTCCTGGCCCGGGGTCGGCACCTACTTCATCACGGCCATACGCTCCTTCGACTATCCGGTCATCATGTCCGTGATGTTCTTCTCCTCCGTGATGGTCATCCTGGGCAACCTGCTGGCGGACATCTGCTACTGCCTGGTGGACCCGCGCATACAGACGATGAGGTGAGTGTATGGCTATGCTATCGAAACGGCGCATGCGCCAGCTCCGCACGGAGCTGAAGTACAACCGGGGCATCCTCGTCGCGGTGGGGTTTTTGCTGGTCATCACGCTGCTGGCGATGTTCGCTTTCCTGTCCCCCTACGACCCGGACGCGCTGGACATGCTGCACAAGCTGGAGGGCCCCAGCGCCGCACACTGGTTCGGCACCGACGACCTCGGGCGCGACTACCTGACCCGCGTGCTCTACGGCGGGCGCATCTCGCTGGTGGTGGGCGTGGTCTCCATGCTGATCTCCACCTTCATCGGCGTGGCCGTCGGCACCGTGGCGGGCTACTTCGGAGGACTGATCGACAACCTGCTGATGCGCGTCGTGGACATCCTGTCTTCGATCCCGTGGATGGTGCTGGTCACCGTGGTGAGCATCTTCCTGCGGCCGGGTCTGCAGGCCATCATACTGGTCATCGGCGTATTCACCTGGATGAGCATCGCCCGCCTGGTGCGCGCGGAGACGCTGTCCATTAAGGAGCGGGAGTACGTACTGTACGCCAAGGCGATGAACCAGTCCGACCTGTTCATCATCGTGCGCCACATCATCCCGTCGGTGCTGCCCACGATCATCATCTCGGCCACCTCCGACATTGCCAACGCCATCATGATGGAGTCCTCCCTGAGCTTCCTCGGGCTGGGCGTGCAGCAGCCGATGTCCTCCTGGGGCAGCATGCTGAACCGCGCCCAGAGCGTGCTGGGCAAGGCGCCCTACATGGCGCTGGTGCCCGGACTGATGATCATCTGCACCGTGTTTTCCTTCAACAAGCTGGGCGATCTGATCCGCGTGTTCGTCGAGCCGAAGGCCATCGAGAAGTAGGAGGGCGCGCAGTATGGAAGACAGAACGATCCTCCGGGTGAGCAATCTCAGAACCACCTTCCGCATCCAGGGCAGGACCGTGCAGGCTGTGCGCGGCGTGGACCTGGAGGTCGCCGAAGGGGAGATCCTGGGCGTAGTGGGGGAGAGCGGCAGCGGCAAGAGCGTGTCGATGAAGTCCATCATCCGCATGCTGCCGGAGTCCGCCCGCATCGAGGCCGACGCCATCGACTTCGCCGGCCAGAGCCTGCTGGGGTTGGACGAACGCCGCATGCGCGAGGTGCGCGGCAACCGCATCTCGATGATTTTTCAGGATCCCATGACCTCGCTGGACCCGCTGAAGCGCATCGGCAGCCACATCGAGGAGGTGCTCATCCGGCATCAGCACCTGCGCCGCGCGGAGGCGTCACGGCAGGCCGTGGAGCTGCTGCGTAAGGTGGGCGTGCCCTCGCCGGAGATCCGCGTGCGGCAGTATCCCCACGAGTTTTCCGGCGGCATGCGCCAGCGCGTGCTGATCGCCATGGCGCTGGCCTGCCATCCGAAGCTGTTGATCGCGGACGAGCCCACCACGGCGCTGGACGTGACCATCCAGGCGCAGATCCTCGATCTGATCCGGGATCTGCAACGGCAGGAGCAGATGTCCGTGGTGCTGATCACCCACGACATGGGCGTGGTGGCGCAGCTGTGCCACCGCATCGCCGTGATGTACGGCGGGCTGATCCTGGAGATCGCTGGCACCGACGAGATCTTTGAGCGCCCGATGCACCCGTACACCCAGGCGCTGCTGCGCTCCATCCCCGCCATCGACGAGGAGAACAGCGCGCGGCTCACGCCCATCGAGGGGCACGCGCCCTCGCTGCTGAACCCGCCGCCGGGCTGCCCCTTCGAGCCGCGCTGCGCCTTCCGCCGCGCGGAGTGTGCCCAGCGCTGCCCGGAGATGGCGAGGCTGTCCGACGGCCACTACAGCCGTTGCCCCGTGTGGGCGGAGGAGGTGCGCGCATGAGCAAACTGATCGAAGTCAGAGATTTGAAGAAGCACTTCCGCGTGCGCGGCATGCTGGGCAGGACCCGGGTCGTGCACTCGGTGGACGGCGTGTCCTTCGACATCGAGCGGGGCGAGACCTTCGGCCTGGTGGGCGAGAGTGGCTGCGGCAAGACCACGCTGGGCCGCACCGTCACCCGGCTGTACGAGCCCACCTCCGGGCAGATCCTGTTCGAGGGGACGGACATCGCTCCGCTGAAGGGCCGCGCGCTTTCCCCGTACAAGCGCCGCATGCAGACCATCTTCCAGGACCCCTATTCCTCGCTGAACCCCTACATGAATGTGGAGGAGATCGTGGGCGAGTAGCTGGACCTGGCGGAAAAGCTGGGCCGCGCCGAGCGCCGGGAGCGCATTGAGGAGATGCTGCAGCGCGTCGGCCTGGACGCGGAGACCCTGGAGAAGTACCCCCACGAGTTCTCCGGCGGCCAGCGGCAGCGCATCGGCATCGCCCGGGCGCTGGTGACGCATCCGGACTTCGTGCTCTGCGACGAGCCCATCTCCGCGCTGGACGTGTCCATCCAGGCACAGGTGGTGAACATGCTGGAGGACCTGCAGCAGGACATGGGGCTGACCTACCTGTTCGTGGCCCACGACCTGTCCATGGTCCGGCACATCTCCCACCGCATCGCGGTGATGTACGCCGGGCACATCGCCGAGATCTCCCCGGCCAAGGAGCTGTACCGGCACCCCGCTCACCCCTACACCCAGGCGCTGCTGTCGGCCATCCCCATCCCGAACCCGCAGCGGGCCCGGCAGACCCAGCGCATCCGGCTGCAGGGCGACCCGCCGGATCCCGTGGCCGAGCTGCCCGGCTGCCCCTTCGCCTCGCGGTGCAGTCGCTGCACCCCCCGCTGCACCCGGGAGCGCCCGGCGCTGGAGCCCGTCTCCGGACAGCACCTGGCGGCGTGCTTCGAGAAGTAGATTCGGCCTTTCCACGCTTGACACCGGCGGTCAAAACCATATAATAGAGATGAATGCGCGCACCGCGCGCAAAGGGTTTTACGTACACTATCGCAGTGAAGGAGTGAATTCCCATGAAGGCAGCGTATCTGAAGGCGCCGCGCCAGTTTGAGGTGCGGGACGTGGAGCTCCGGGAGATCCACGAGGACGAGGTCCTCGTCGACGTCCGGGCCTGCGGCTACTGTGGACACGACAACATCCTGGCCAGCTATCACGCGAAGGAGTGGGAGCCCTTTGGCCATGAGTTCTCCGGCGTCGTCATCCGGGTGGGCAGCCGCGTGCGCGGCCTGGAGGTGGGCGACAAGGTCTGCATCGAGACCAACATGTTCGATCCGCTGTCGGACTGCGCCCGCAACGGACGGCCCGACCTGGACACCGCCCCCCTGGGCCCCAGCTTCATGAACCTGGACGCCGGCCATCGCGGCGGCATGGGCTTCGCGGAGCAGGTCATCGTGCCCGGCGACCTGTGCGTGAAGTTCGACGGCATCTCCTTCGAGGAGGCTTGCATGATCGAGCCCCTGGGCGTGGCCTACGACATCGTGATGACGGCGGACGTCCGGTTGAACGACGACGTGCTGGTGTTCGGCTGCGGCCCCATCGGACTCATGGCCATGAAGCTGGCGAAGGCCTCCGGCGCGCGCAAAATCTACGCCGCGCAGCACTCCGGCTCGAAGGCGCGCTGTGACCTGGCCCTGCAGTACGGCGCGGACGAGGTCATCCTCACGGACAAGCAGCCCATCGAGGACTATCCCTTCGAGAAGGGCGGCGTGGACCGCGTGCTCATGACGGTGCCGCCGAAGTACATGGGCGAGGCGCTGGCCGTGATGAAGGCGGGCGGCATACTGTCCTTCGCGGGCATCAGCTACGACGAGCCCGCGGTGACCTTCGATTCCAACAAGGTCCACCTGGACAAGCTGCAGATCCGCGGTTCCAACGCCATCCCGGCGCTGTATTTCCCGATGTGCATTGACATGGTCAAGGCGGGCATGGTGGAGCTGAAGCCGCTGATCTCCCACCGCATGCACCTCGAGACGCTGCCCGAGGACCTGGCCCGGTACTATGCGGAGCGCGACAGGGCCGTGAAGGCCGTGATGGTGCGCGAATGATCGCGCCACAGAATCAGATAAAGGAGAGAATCCCATGCGAGTTGTCATCCAGGAAAACTACGAAAAGATGTGCCGGTGGGCGGCAAGTCATATCGCGGCGCGGATCAACGCCTACGCGGAGGACCGGCCCTTCGTGCTGGGCCTGCCCAC
>JAFWBZ010000346.1 GCA_017537105.1 Clostridia bacterium
GTGCGCCGCACGCTGTCCAGCGCCTCGGCCACGCGGTCGTACTCCCGCTTGGCGGCCACCAGCTGCTTCATCAGCTCGAACAGATGGGCCTCGCCCTCGATCTCCTGGCCGCTGGCCTCCCCCAGCACCCGATAGAACAGCCCGTCCTTCAGTCGAAGACGATAGTCCAGCGTGCCGTCGTTCAGGTTGATGCGCACCGGCGTGGCTTCCTCCACGTATTCGTTGTCGGAGAGGGCCGTCCGCAGGCGCTCGTGGTCCCGCACGCGGCGCATCCCGTCCGCGGCGGTCCGGATGGCATCCAGCACGGACGCGCCCAGCCAGTGCCCCTCCGGCAGCGAGGTCAGCCACGCGGGCGTCTGAATGCGCACCTCTCGGATGGGAAACTCAAACAGCATGGCCTCCATGAGCCCGTTCAGGTCCTCCGCGCGCATGTTCCGCGCATCCACGGCCCGGACCGGCACGCCATAGCGCTCCGACAGCGCCGCCGCCATCCGCCGGGTCTCCTCCGCGCCGGGCGCGGCGCTGTTCAGCGCGACGATGAAGGGCTTGCCCAGCGCCTTCAGCTCCCCGATCACCCGGGCCTCCGCCTCCTGATAGGCCTCCCGGGGCAGGTCCGCGACGCTGCCGTCGGTGGTGACCACCACGCCCGCCGTGGCGTGCTCCCGGATCACCTTGCGGGTACCCAGCTCGGCGGCCTCCTCAAAGGGGATGTCGCGGTCGAACCAGGGTGTGCGCACCATCCGCGCCTCGCCGCCGTCGGTCAGGCCCTCCGCGCCAGGAACCAGATAGCCCACGCAATCCACCAGTCGCACCCTGGCCGTCGCGCCGTCCCGCAGAGACAGCCGCGCCGCCTCGCTGGGCACGAACAGCGGCTGCGTGGTCATGATCGTGCGCCCCGCGCCACTCTGGGGCAGCTCGTCCACGGCGCGCCTGCGCTCCTCCCCATCCTCCATCTCCGGCAGGACCAGCAGCTCCATGAACCGCTTGATAAATGTCGATTTCCCGGTGCGCACCGGCCCGACGACGCCCAGATAGATGTCGCCGCCGAAGCGGCCCGCCAGGTCGAGGATGCCCTCTCCGCCGGGCTGTGCCTCCCGCGGGTCCTGATCCTTCCCCGACGCCGTGCCTGAGAAATCTCCCCGGTGCAATGTGCTCTGATCCATGGCCCCCGCCTCCTGATTGCGTTTTCTCTGAAAGCATATGAGACCCCTGGAGACGATATGTTCCGGGCGCGGCCCTTGCTTTTCTCCGCTCCTGGCGGTATAATGGACGCATCACAGCATCGCGCATCGGAGGCATCCATGAAGCACAAATCCCGCGGGCGCAAGTCCGCGCGCAAATCCGTCCGGCGGGGCGAAAAGCGGTTTTTGACGGTGGTCTGCATCCTCCTGGCCTTGATCGCGCTGGGCCTGAGCTGCTACGCCGCGGGGTGGTACGCCAACCGCGCACGCATCCGCGGCAGCGCGGCGCGCTACCGTTCGATGTACAGTCCCGCGCCCGTGGAGACCGCCGCGCCGGTTCCGACGCCCACCGATGTGCCGTCGCCGACCCCTTTCGATACGCCTCTGCCGACGCCCGTCCCCACCGAAGCGCCCAGCCCGACGCCCACCGAAGCGCCGCAGGTGGAGACGCCGCTGCCGACCTCGGTGGTGATCCACCACGCTCCCGCGGTCACGGAGGCCCCGATGCCCACGGCGATCGACGAGCCGATTCCCACGCCCAACGCGGACACGCTGGTGTTCGCGCTGCCCTCCGCGCCCCCGGTGCAGGCAAGCTTTGCAGAGCTCCTGGCCCACAACCCGGACACCGTGGGCTACCTGGAGATTCCCGACTTGTTGTCGCTGCCCGTGGTGCAGCGGGAGGACGACAATGAATACTACCTGGACCACAACTTCGACGGCGAGGAGGCCCGGGAAGGCGCGCTGTTCCTGGACGGCGTGAACCGGCTGGTGCCTGAAGACGACTGTTTGATCGTCTACGGCCACAACATGAAGAACGGCACGATGCTCGGCAGTCTGGACGACTTCCAGGACGTCGGATTTGTGAAGGAGCACGCCCTCGTGCGCTTCGACACGCTGTACGAAAACCGGCTCTACGCGCCCTTCGCCGCGTTCACCGCCAGCATGGACCGGGAGGACCGCCACTACTTCGAGGTGCGCCGGTTCCTCTTCGACGAGACCGAGTTCGAGCTGTTCACGCTGAAGCTGCAGGCCCGCAGCGCGCTGCGGCTGCCCGTGGACGTGCGCTATGGCGACCGGCTGCTGCTACTGGTGACCTGCGACTACACCAACCGCCAGGGGCGGTTCATCCTGGCGCTGCGGCAGCTTCGGCCCGGCGAGAGCGAGGCGGAGGCGCGCGGCTGGTTCGAGGCGATGGACTGACCGCCCCGAAGTCCCGGCGGGGTCGTCTCACGCAACCCTCCAGCATCCTGGGACTCGAATTCCATCCGATGCAAAACGGCGAAGGAAATCCCCGATGGGGAAATTCCTTCGCCGTTTCCTTTGGATTGGAGCGGTGCCGCGCCTGCCCTGCAAAGGGGCAAATCCTGTGCGCCGCCCGCCGGGGGCACAAAAGAGTCACAACAGACTGCGTACCCATGCAGCCAGCGGCAGCCAGGCGCAGGGCAGCGCGATGGCTGGCAGCATGTTGCCCACCCGGATGCGATCCTTCAGGCAGCCCAGCGAGTTGACGCCGATGCCGATGATCAGCAGCGATCCCACGGCGGACATCTCATTTATGAGCGACTCCGTCAGCAGCGGGGCCAGCACGCCGGACAGCAGCGCGATGCCGCCCTGGTAGAGCGTCAGCGGCAGGGCCGAGAGCATCACGCCGGGGCCGTAGCTGGAGGCCAGGATCACCGAGAAAACGCCGTCCAGCATCGCCTTGGCCAGCAGCGTATCGGGCTTGTTCTGAAGCCCGGCCTCCAGCGAACCCACCACCGCCATCGCGCCCACGCAGAACAGCAGCGAGGCATTCACAAAACCGACGGCAAAGCCGGTGTCACCCTTGGCCAGCTTCGACTGCGCCCAGTCGCCCAGGCGATTGATGCCGTCCTCAATGCGCAGCCACTCGCCGATCACCGTGCCCGCCACCACCGAAACGATCATCGCCAGCGTGTCGCCGCTCTTCAGCGCGCCGCCAATGCCAATGATGATCACGCACAGCGCCAGGCCATAGTTGATGGTCTGGCTGTACTTCTCCTTCAGTCCGCCGCGCAGCAGGCAGCCCAGCGCGCCGCCCGCGATCACCGCGAATCCGTTGACCCATACGCCCAGCATGACGATTCCTCCTCAAAGCGCCTGTATCTCCCCATCTGTCCCGGCGTCGCCCGCCAGCGCGATGGCGCCGGTCCTGGCCGCATGGAAC
>JAFWBZ010000347.1 GCA_017537105.1 Clostridia bacterium
CCCCGGACTCGAGCCGCACACCCCGGCACACGCCGTCCTCCAGCTCCAGCGACGCCACGCGCGCGTGCAGCCGGATCGACACGCCGAGGCGCCGCATCTCCCCCTGAAGGGCGCTGATGACGTCGCTGGCCTTGTCCGATGCAGGAAACACCCGCTCCCCCCGCTCCACCTTCAACGGAACGCCAAGGGACTCCAGCAGCGACATCACGCCCCGGTTGTCCAGCGCCGAGAACGAAGCGTACAGGAAGCGGGGATTCCGAAAGACGCTGCGCATGCACTGCTCCATGTCGGCGGCGTTGGTGACGTTGCAGCGCCCCTTGCCGGTGATGTAGACCTTCTTGCCCAGCTTTTCATTGCGCTCCAACAGCGTGACGCGCGCGCCGGCGCGCGCCGAAAACAGCGCGGCCATCATACCGGCCGCGCCGCCTCCAATTACGATCACATCGCGTTTCGTCGCCATCACGTCCTCAGCTGTCTGCATTTTTGGCCAGGTAGACGTCGTATTTGTTCCAGATCTCTTCCATATCCGCAAAGTACTGCGAAACCTCGTGCCGCCTGCGCTGCCCCAGCGCCACGATCAGCGCATTGATCAGGGACAGGGGTGCCGCGAAGGAGTCCACGAAGGAGGACATGTCGCTCTTCGCCATCAGGCAGGTATCCGCGGTGGCGTGCAGGGGCGAGAGCGGGCCATCAGTGATGGCGATCAGCGAAGCCCCGCGGGAATGCGCAAACTCCATCGCCTCAATGGACCGGCTGGTGTAGCGCGGGAAGGAGATGCCAATCAGCAGATCCCCGTCGGTGATGCGGGCCAGCTGCTCAAACACGTCGCTGACCCCGGAGGTCACGACGTGGACGTTGGAAAAGATGAAGCGCAGGTAGTGCGCGAAGAACTCCGCGATGGGCGCGGAGGCACGCAGGCCCATCACATAGATGTTCCGGGCAGCGATGATCTTTTCAATGGCATCCTCGAAGGCATTGATGTCCAGCTCGTCCAGCGTGGCGCGGATGTTGTGGATGTCGGCCTTCAGCACCTTGTTGAGCACCTGGGCGTGGTCCATGTCCGAGGTCATCTCAAACCGCTGGGATGCCGTCAGACGATGGCGGATCAGCTCCTGCAGCGCCTTTTGCAGCTGCGGATAGCCGCTGTAGCCCAGCACGGCGGCAAAGCGCACCACCGTGGACTCGGAGACGCCGACATATTCGCCCAGCTTCGAGGCGGTCATGAATACGACCTTGTCATAGTGGGTGACGATGCATTCGGCAATCCGCCGGTGACTCTTGGACAGCTTCTTGCCGCTGTGGTTCAGTCGCTGAATCAACTCCTGTGCGTTGTCCATCGAGAGAATCCTCCTCAAAGAAATGGTATATTCAGTATACCCCATCCGAGTCAATTTTGCAAGTCTATTATTCATAAAAATGCATATTTAACGACATTCAAGAACAATCCCGACATAAAATGAAAGTGCTGTCGCGCTAAAGCGCATAATATCATGCATTTGCAGCATCCTCGGTTCTTTCGAACCTGCCGCAGGCATATCTTGGAACGATGAAAGCTGGGAGGTGATGCCATGATTCGCTTCAAGGTTTTCCGGGGGTCCCGGCTGCTGTTGCTGCTGGCCGTGCTGCTGCTGGCGGCCGTCGCAGGCGCGATCCTGCTGCTCAGCGCCGCCACCGGAATCCCGCAGCCGGACAGAGCCGCGGCACGTCTGGTCGATGCGGAGGTTGAGGCGGAGGCCCTGGAGGCCTTCGCCTCGTCCGATTCCTTGGGTGCGGATGTCGTCGCGCCGGAATCCGCCGTCTCGAACCCGGCCGCCTCCGTCCTCGGCGACGCACCCACTGTGCTCATCTACCACACCCACACCCACGAGGCCTATGAGCAGGTCAGCGGCGATCCGTATGAGGCGCTGGAGGCTTGGCGCACCGCGGACAGCGATCACAGCGTCGTTCGCGTCGGCGAGGCGTTGGCGGGGCACCTGCGCGCCCACGGCTTTGAAGTGGTGCACGACACGACCGACCACGAGGGAGACTCGCTCTCCACCGCCTATACGCGCTCGCTGGAGACGCTGCGCGGCTACGACCGGGCCTTTGACCTGTACATCGATCTCCATCGGGACGCTTACAGCGGCGAAATGCCCCTGCGAACCCTCGCCAGGGACGGCACCGCCTGCGCGCAGGCGATGCTGCTCATCGGAAACGGCGAGGGCTTTGAAGAGAAGCCCTTCACCGCGCAAAATCTCCTCTTTGCCAAGGCCCTCACCCGCAGGATCAACCGGGAAAATCCCGGACTCTGCCGGGAGGTGCTCGTCAAGGACGGCCGATACAACCAGCACGTCGGCGTGTTCTCCGTGCTGATCGAGGTGGGCCACAACCGGAACACGCTGGAAGAGGCGTTGAACACCACGCAGTACATCGCAGATGCGATCTACAGCCTGCTGCTCGATGACCCCGATCCTGCCGTGGAGACCGTCCGCAGAGAGGCGCAGGAACAAAGAGCCTCGCAATAGATATACACCATAAGTGGTACATTATCACTTTTAACCAATACATAATATCTGTGTCAACGGATCGTCGCAGCCGCATATTGACAAAACCGCCATCCCTGATTACCATAATATACGTATCATATCAACACCAGAGGTGAGCATTCATGCGGAAACTGCGCCTGTTCGTCGCCGATGTGGACGGATGCCACGTGGAGCGGCTGGCGCGATGCCTGTCGGAGTGCAAGGACATCGTGCTGGAGGGACGCTCTGCGGACGGACGGGAGGCATACCGGTATATCGCTTCCAACCACCCGGATGTGCTGATGACGGATGTGCAGCTGCCCGGGCTGGACGGACTCATGCTGCTCAAGGATCTGTGCCAGCTGCCCCATCCGCCCATCTCCATCATC
>JAFWBZ010000030.1 GCA_017537105.1 Clostridia bacterium
CGCCATCGGCGGACAGGTGATCCACGTCAATCTGAAGACGCGGGAGCCCCAGGATTCCGTCGCGCTGGTCGCCGACGGCATCAACGTCGTGCGTCGGGAGGTGGAGGCCTTTGGGCAGCGGCGCCGGGCGGAGCTGCAGGCGCATCGCTTCTACCGCGATTCGGACATGCAGCGCTCCGCGCTGAAGCTGACCGGAATCCATTGCGGCAACGAGGCCAGCAACCTCGAGTGCGGGCGATTTGAATTCGTGTTCTACACCGTCAGCCCCCGGGAGGACATCCAGCGGGAGCTTCGGGATATGGAGGAGAAACTCCGCGCCGAGCTGGACGCCATGGGTATCGACTTCAACGGCTTTGAACCCGCCAGCCGCTACTTCGACTACATCTGCGCCGACGAGAACGACCCGTCGATCCGCCTGCTGCTGGACTGCTCCAGCGAGGTCGCCGGCAAGCCCATCGTCCCCGCCGGGGCCTGTCTGTCGGACTACTTCCTGTACTACCTGCACGGCTCGCCGTGCAGCGTCACCTGCGGCGTGCTGCGGGACTTCAAGCTGCCCGGCGGCGCGCACCAGACGGACGAATTCATCTCCTGCGAGGAATTCGTGAACCTGACCAAATCGCTGGCGCTGTTCCTGCTCCGGTGGTGCGGGGTCGAGGAATCGTAGCGCATGCGCTTCCACATCGATGGGGGCTGCCTCCAACACGCGAGGCAGCCCCCATCTTTTTATCATTGATTACCAGATTACCATTGAAAGCGCCGCGCCACCGTCTTGTACCGGCCCTGCTCGCAGTACCAGAAGCACAGCAGCAGGTCGCCATCGCTCAGCCGGATCGCGCTGGGCTGGCCGAAGGCGAGGAACGAGAAGATCTCCGCCATGCCCTTGTCCTGGATCACCGGGGTTTTCGGTGCCCAGAGCAGGTGCTCCTCCTCGATTTTCCACGTGCCGCCCTTCAGGTCCACGACATAGCCGTAGATGCCCGGCCGATCGGTGTCCCTGCGGCAGGCGTGAATGGACAGCAGCCTCGTGCCGTCGAGCTTGCACAGGCTGGAGGCCTGCCCGCGAATACCCGTATCCATGGGCACGGAAAAGCTCCGTCCCCCATCGGTGGAGATCGTATAGTGGTTGTTGAAGCGCTCGCCCGTCCGCGTGTCCTCGTTCCAGCCGATGACCACGATCGTGCCGTCGTCCAGCTGGCACATGCGCTGCTCGTAGCAGGTCACCGTGTCGCCGGGAAAGGCCATGCAGACCACGTCGTCGCTCCAGGTCCTGCCCTGATCGCTGCTGCGCAGCAGCCGCCCGCACAGGCGGGAGGTCATCTTCCCCTCCCAGGTGGGGAACCCGGTGATCGGCGTGGCCCAGCTGCCATCCTGCAGCAGCGTCAGTGGCGCGGAGGCCTCCGCGTGCGGTCCCCAGGCCGTGTCGATGGGAAAGCGCTCCGACCAGGTGTGGCCCTCGTCGTCGGAAAAGGCCCAAAACACCTCGTCATCCAGCAGCCCGCCGGTCACCTCGTTGCCGATGGGCAGCTCCGGATCGCGCCGCTCGTACTGGTAGCCCATCGCCACGAGGCGGCCGTCCGGCAGGCGCATGGGCTTGCTGCCATCCGTCAGCGGAATGGTCTCCCGGGATTTGTCGAACGCCCGCCAGGGCTTCGACCACGTCCTGCCGCCGTCGAAGCTTTCGGAGCAGCAGGTGGTGCCGTCCACCGATTCGAAGGCCTGCCCCATCTGATGCATGGCGAGGATATGCCCCTCCGACAGCTCGCAGAGGTATGGAAACGCGGAATTGCGCGCATACAGCCGGGGGATGGGATTGTCGTAGATAAAGCTGGTAAAGATCTCTTTCATGCTTCTGTCCCTCACTGCATCGCAAAGTGGTATTTCGCCGCGCCGGTGTCCGCATCGTAGGCATCCACGACAAACGTTGCGCCGCAGGCCCCCGCCAGGATCTCCATCACCACGGAGGTCGTCATCGAATACCACTGCGTGACCTCCCGCCCGGTGTCATGCAGGTGCTTCACCCCGGGGCAATAGGCGATTTCGACGTCAAGCCTGCCGTCGGACAGGCGCGTGCGGACCACCTCCGCCGCGTGCTCTTTTTCGTAGGTGTCCAGGATCTTTGCCTCGATGGCCGCGAGTCCCCGCGCGCGAATATCCTCCATTTCTTTGCAGTAGATTGCCTCGGTGTACTGGGTCAGGTATTCCCGAATCGCCCCTTCCCCGTAGTTTGCCCCCAGGTACTCGATGCCCATGTTCAGGCTGGAGTGAAAGTCCCGATGGAAGTACTCGAGATTGCCGGATCGATACTCGATCTTCTTCGTATTCTCGTCGATGTCCATGGTGCCCTTGAAGATCTTCGGATCGAAGATCATTGAGGAGCAGCTGGCCTCATCCACCTTCAGGATATTGCGATAGTAGCGCAGGCCGTACATCTCCAGCGCAGGGCGGTAGTAGTCGCAGTGATTGCAGTAGCGGGGATAGGGCTCGACGCCCAATTCCTCCTTCATCTTGAGCAGCCTGCCCTTGGAGGGACAGTAGTGCATTTCACTGTAGGCCCAGCCCGCCTCCGGATTGTACCAGCGCGTCACGTCCGCCGCTTCCTCCTTCAGCGTACCGTTCCAGTATTCCACCGCGCCCCTCAGGCCGCCCTCCCGCACATAGTTCACCAGTGGGATGCCCTTTCCGTCCGGTTTGAAGAGATAGGTCCAGAAGCGCTTGACCTCCTCATAGCCGTACTTTGCATCCAGATATTTGAACAGCTCACTGTACGAGGGAATGAACTCGGTACATGAGATCATACTATACGCCTCCTTTGGTTTCCGCTTATAATTCACATATGGGCGATGGCACCGCGGTGCCATCGCCCAATGCGGGGATTTACAGCTCTCCGATGCGAAGCATCTCCCGGCGAACGAGCTCCACGTTCTCCGGCAGAATGTCACAGCAGATGTCCGGGGCGTGTCTGCCCTCGTAGCCCAGCATGTTCATTGCAACGTCGTAGCAGGGCCACAGATCATGGTCGGCAAAGAAGTCGCGCAGGTCGAGGATGTTCGTCAGGCACTTTGCCGCAGTCGCATAGTCGCCCGCCGCCATGGCCCGGAACATGTCGCCAGTATTCTTCGGCGTCACGGGCAGCATGCCGTCCAGGCAGTTGTCGATGCCCCACTTGTAGGCGACGTCAAAGGTATCCAGCCCTGAGTACACCAGTATAAAGTCCTTCCGCACCTCGGGGTTCAGCTTCAGCTTCCGGAACATCGCCTGGTCCGCCGATTTGATGCCCACCAGGTTGGGCACGTCCCGAAGCAGCTCCATCACCATGTCGTAGGTGATCTTGCTCTGCGTCACGCTGGGCAGGTCGTAGAGCATGATGTTGTGCTTCGTGCTCGCGCCCACGGCCTTGAAGAAGCGCATCATCATGGGGCGATTAGCCTTTGCGTAATACGGCGCGGTGAACACGAACGCCGCGATGTCCAATTCCTCCAGTGCGGCCATGCGCTGCCGCGCCTGCTGGATGGAGCAGCTCATGGCGCCGACGAACACCGGCACGCGGCCTGCGGCGACGTCCACGGCCACCCGGGCCACCTCGGGGCACAGGTCCGGGCGCAGGTAGGCCTGCTGGCCCATGGAACCCATGCACAGAAGTCCCACGGCGCCCTGTTGAATCATGTCTTCGATTTGTTTGCGATAGCTGGCTTCCAACAGCCTTCCCTCCGCGTCCAGCGGCGTTGCCAGCGCAGGTACAAAGCCCGGTCTCATAGGATTTCCTCCCTTTGCCTTTATGAATGATTTCCTCTATTTCTTTTCCTTGGCCGCGCCGCGGTCGTATCGCGCGGACAGCGCCCGCATGATCTCGGGAATGTCCGCAGCGCAGTTCTCATCGATGAAGCGGCGCCCCTCTTCCGACAGCATCGCCGCGCCCTCTGCGAAGTAGGACAGATTTTGCCGCACCTGCTCCGGCTTCTCCGCACCCAGCACCAGCGAGGTCACGCCCGGCATGTCGCGGATGTAGGAGATGGCCAGCTCCGCCATGGTCATGTTCTCCCGGGTCGCCAGCGCCCGGATCATGCGCAGCTTCTCCCCAACGGCGTCCCGAAGCGGAGACTCCGGCATGGCGTCGGGGTCCAGGAAGAACAGCCCCTGCAAAAACACGCTGCGGATGATCAGCGCGATGTTCTGCTGCCGGAGAATCTCCAGGTACCCGCTGTCCCTGAGCGCGTGATCAAACATGCTCATGGGCGCCTGCACCATGGAGAACACGCCGGATTCCAGCGGCTTTTTCAGGCTCTCCGGATGGTAGATGGAGATGCCTGCGCAGCCGATCAACCCCTCGTGCTTCAGCTCCGAGAGCGCCTCGACGATGGCCTCTCCCTGCTCGTCGAAATCCTCGGCGCGATGCATCATCAGGCAGTCCACGCGGTCCACGCCCAGGTTCTCCAGCGACCGTTCCAGGCTCCGGTGTATGGCGTCCTTCGCCTGCTCCTTGGGCGTGCCGGGCAGGTTCAGGCCGAACTTCGTGGTGAGGAACACGCCGTCCCTGCCGCCAAAGGTGCGGAAGTAGCTGCCCAGCACCTTCTCGGAGTTGCCATAGCTCGCAGCGGTGTCCAGCGCGGTGACGCCGCCCTCCAGGGCAGCCTTCAGCACGGCATGGCTCTGCGCCAGGCTCGGCTTTCCGTCCGCATTGGCGATGCCGTAATCCAGCCCCAGCTGAACTGTGCCCAGCGACATTCGGGAAAAGGGCCTGCCCCAGCCGGTATAGGTCTTCATGCTCAGAATGCCCTCGCCTTTCTTCCGCACAGCGTCGCAACCTTCCGGTAACCTTCCGACAGGCAGATGACATCCGAACCGACGCTGATGAAGTTGTAGCCCAGTTCCACGAGGTGGTCGAAATTGCCGTGACCGCCCACCGTGCCGGCGAACTTGCCGTGGCGGCGCGCGCACTCGGCGATGCGGCGGCTCGTCTCCTCGAGCAGCGGGTGATCAAACTGATGGGGAATGCCCGCCCCCTGGGAGAAGTCCGCAGGGCCAAAGAAGATCATGTCCAGTCCCGGCAGCGCACAGATCTCCTCCAGCTCCGCCAGCGGCTCCGGATCCTCGATCTGCACGACCACGAAGCGCTGCTCGTTGGCCTGCCGGATGTAATCGCTGTCGTTGACCAGGCAGTACTTGCCGTCGGCATTGCCGCCGTCGATGGGCCTGCGGCCGATGGGATGGAACTTGGTAAAGTAGACGACCTTTTTCGCCTCCTCCAGGCTCATCAGGTGCGGCACCATGATGCCCGTGGAATCCGCCTCCAGCGGTCGGATCAGGTCGTTGTAACCGCCCTTGGCCACGCGGGTCAGCGTGTCGCAATCGTAGATCTTCGCCGCGCGCACCGCATTCTCAATGGCGTCCCAGTTGTTGGGCACGTGCTCCATGTCGATCCAGATGCAGTCCACGCCGCACATCGCGGCCAATTCGGCGTTTCGCGCATCGCTCAGGTTCAGCTTGACCGAAACCGCCACCTCGCCGGCGCGCATCTTCCGCAGCACGCGGCTCTCTCGCATATTCATATTGTCCTCTCCTTTTATGATCCTCGTTTTATTTTGCCGAATAGCCGCCGTCGATGGGGATCGACGCGCCGGTGACATACGCGGAAGCGTCGGAGGCCAGCCATACGATCGCGCCCATGATGTCCGTGTCGTTCGCCATGCGCTTCAGCATCGTGCAGTCGCTGTAGACCTCGACGAATTTCTCCGGCTGGTGGTTGAAGAAGCCGCCCAGCTGCAGCACATTTACGCGCACGCCGGCCGGGCCGAACTTGGAGGCCATGAGCCGCGTCCAATTGGCCATGCCGCCCTTGTGGTAGAAGTAGTCCGGGCAGAAGTCCACCACCTGCGTCATCTCCGTGCCGCGATACAGCATGTCGTTCGCGCCCAGAATACCCATGTAGGAGCCGATGTTGATAATGCTGCCGCCGCCGTTGTCCCGCATGAGCTTGGCGATCTTCATCGTCAAATCGGACATGCCCACCGCGTTGATGCGCAGCGAGGTGGTGAAGCCCTCCCAGTCCTCGTCATGCTTCATGCCGCGCCAGACTGCATTGTTCACGAACACGTCGATGCGCCCGTGCTCGCGCTTCATCTTGTCCATGAACGCCGCGATGCTCTCGGGATCTCCCTGGTCCAGATGCTCGCAAAAGACGTCAAAGCCCTGGGCGCGGAGCTCTTCCGCATAGGCTTCATTTTTCTCCAGATTTCTGGAGGCGTTGCAAACCCTGGCGCCCGCCTGCGCCAGCGCCAGCAGCATCTGCCGGCCGTACAGTCCGCTGCCGCCGGTGATAACCGCCAGCTTACCGTCCAGGCGGAAGGCCTTCATGATGTCAAACATCTCAGATCTCCTCCACATTGATCTCATCGAGCGTCACCCTGCGCCCGCCCTCTTCCCGGCTGCGCAGGCCGGCGATCAGCAGCTTCATGAGCTCCACGGTCTCCCCGAACGGGAACGGCTCCTCCCCCGTGCGCAGCCAGTGCACAAAAAGGTCCAGCTGTTTTTTGAAGGAATAGTAGGAATCCCCGTCCGAGATCACCTCGGCGCCGCCGTTGCCCATGACGATCATTCCGGTGCCGACCAGGTCCTTGTCCTGGGTGACGATCACCGTGCATCCGCTCTCGTGCTCGATGTGCAGTGTGCAGTGGGTATCGTGCCCCAGAAACTGCACGGACCGGAAGCCCTTGCCCAGCATCGGATATACGTTTTCCAGCGCGTGAATCCCGTAGGTCTCCAGGTACTTGGCCATCGGGCGTATGATAAACCGCAGCTTCCCGAACTCATAGTGGTTTCGGTAATAGGTCTCCATCACCTTGCTGTAGCGCATGCTGGAGGAGGAGATGAAGTGTTTGCCCTCCCTGCGCCACTGCAAAAACGTGCGCAGATCCTCCTCGCTGGTCACCAGCGGCTTGTCGATGAACATCGGCAGCCCCGCCTCCAGAAACGGCCGGCAGCGCTCCACGTGCTCGTCGCCCCGGTCCGTGGCACAGATCACTGCGTCCACCTGGCCGATCATGTCCTCGGGCCGGTCCACCACGTTCGGGATGTTGGAGGCCCGAGCGATTTTCTCCGCCTCGTCCCGCTCCGCGAAGCCCGTGCAGCAGATGTGCGTGATGTGCGCACCGGGAATGCCCAGGGTATGCGGCGGTTGCTTGTACAGGTACACCGGAATCACCGGAAACTCGCATGCATCCATGTATTCCTTGGTATAGCCGTTGAACATGGCGCTCCAGGAATAGGGGTGACCGTTGCCGCTCGTCATACCCAGTATACCGATGCGAAGTTCCTTTCCCCCGAGGGGAAATGCATGCTCCATTCGCCAATCCTTCTTTCGTCGCGTTTCTTATGGGTCAAGCCCTTGTGACCACTGCAATGATCCCATCGCATGGAACCGCCCCATTTGTCCAGGAAATCATCCGGGACAAATGGGGCACTTTTTCGCTGCGACACAGGCTCAACGTCTATTGCATTTGCTTCTTTAGCTGATCAGGTTACGTCTTCAGACATTTCTCCGGGCATTTCTGCCGGTACTCTTCAGCGCAGTGCCATAAGCATAGGTGCCTTTTGTCGTCTACAGCAAATCTTCTGTTTTTTACAGCGCCAAGTAAGCGTCGTAAGCGCGCTGGACCATCTCGATCATCTCATCGATGCCGTTGGCCTTCAACTGCTCCTGGAACTCATTCCAGGTATCATCGTTGATTTCCTTCTCGCCAACCAGGAACGCAGCCCTGTACTCAGCGAGCGTTGCGAACGCATCGGCATACATAAAGGTATAATCGCTCTGATCCGAATCGAGCAACGTGTAGCGTCCCCAGATCAGGTCGGTCGGATTCCAGATGCCCGCTTCATCATACAGCTTAAATCCG
>JAFWBZ010000348.1 GCA_017537105.1 Clostridia bacterium
CGATGATCCTCTCCATGCTCGTGCAGGCGCTGTACAACGTCGTGGACAGCTTCTTTGTCGCCAAGGTCAGCGAGCAGTCCCTGACGGCGGTATCGCTGGCGTTTCCCGCGCAGAACCTGATGATCGGCGTCGCCACCGGCACCGCGGTCGGCGTCAACGCGCTGCTCTCCCGCGCGCTGGGCGAGAAAAGGCAGGACGTGGCCAACGACATCGCGGAGCACGGCGTCTTCCTGGCGCTGGTCGGCTACGCCGTGTTTCTGCTGTTCGGCATCTTCGGCGTGCGCGCATTCTTTTCCCTGCAGACGAGCATCTCGCAGATCATCGACTACGGCGTGGACTATCTCTCCGTCATCTGCTGCTTCTCCTTTGGCGTGTTCGGCCAGATCATGTTCGAGCGGCTGATGCAGTCCACGGGCCGCACGATCTACACCATGTTCACGCAGGGGCTCGGCGCGATCATCAACATCATCCTGGACCCCGTATTCATCTTTGTGTTCCACCAGGGCGTGAAGGGCGCGGCCATCGCCACCGTCATCGGGCAGATCATCGCCTTCTGCCTGGCGGTATATCTGAACCACACCAGAAACGCGGATGTTCAGCTCAATCTCCGGGAATTCCGGCCCAAGGGACGGATCATCGGACGCATCTACGCCATCGGCGTCCCCTCCATCATCATGGTCGCCATCGGCTCCGTCATGACCTTCGCCATGAACCGGATCCTCATCGTGTATCATGCCGCAAAGGAGACTGCCGCGACGATCTTCGGCGTCTACTTCAAGCTGAACAGCTTCGTGTTCATGCCGGTCTTCGGGCTGAACAACGACATCATTCCCATCGTCGCCTACAACTACGGTGCGCAGAACCGCCGCAGGATGCTCGAGGCGATCAAGCTGTCCGTCATCTTCGTATCCAGCTACATCTTCCTGGGCTTCATCGTCTTCATGCTCTTCCCCGGGCAGCTGCTGTCCATCTTCAACGCCTCTGAAACCATGCTTCTGTACGGCCGGCCCGCGCTGCGCATCATCGGCTCCACCTTCGTGTTCGCAGGCATCTGCATCGCGCTGGGATCGACCTTCCAGGCCCTGGGCTACGGCATCTATTCGATGTTTGTATCGCTGGCGCGCCAGCTGGTGGTGCTCGTGCCTGCGGCCTGGCTGCTCGCCCGGCTGGGCCAGCAGACCGGCAACCCCGATTTGGTCTGGTATTCCTTTCCCATCGCGGAAATCGCCTCGCTGCTGACGACGCTGTTTTTGTTCTCCAGGCTCTACCGCAACGTCATCCTCACCGTGCCCGAGGGCGACAGGCGATAGCCGCGCGTGCGCAATCATACATAAACGCGGCGCATCTGGCCACAATACCTCCGGAAGTTCAAATAACGATCCGGAGGGTTTTTTATGTCTCTTGGCACCATACTGCTGTTCCTCACAGGTCTTCTGCTGCTCTTTGGCGTCGGACAGCGCGTGCTGGACCGCATGCGCCTGACCGACCGGCAGGCGCTTCTCTTCGTCGCGCTGATCCTCGCGGGCGGCTTTGTCCCGGACATCCCGGTCGGCAGGAGCTTCGCCTTCAACCTGGGCGGCGCGCTGATCCCCCTCGCGCTGTGCGTCTGGCTGTTCTTCAAGGCGGACAGCGTCGCCGAAAGGGTCCGCAGCGTCGTCGCCTCCCTGCTGACAGGCACAGTCGTATTCCTGCTCGGTCGGCTGCTCCCGGACGAACCGGAGTCGATGCGGATCGACCCGAATTACGCCTACGGCATCGCCGCGGGCATCGTCGCCTGCCTGCTGGGGCGGTCCCGGCGGTGCGCATTCATCGCGGGAATTGTAGGCGTCATGCTGGCCAACGTGGCGGCATGGCTGTACGTGCGCAGCATGGGCGTACCCCAGCGGCTGGTGCTGGGCGGCGCCGGCGGCTACGATGTGATCGTGCTCTCGGGATTCCTCGCAGTGCTGCTTTCGGAGCTGGTCGGCGAAACGGTCGAGCGCATCCGGCGCGGCAGGCGCCGCCCGACCCGCGAATACAAGGACGGAAACTTCATCCGGAGGGAGGCGGACCGATGATGCGCAGGCTTCTGGCGGCCGCCCTCTGTCTCCTGGCGCTGCTCTCCGGGCAGCTTGCCCGGGCGGAAAACGACGGCGACTGCGTCTTCACGCTGCTGGACGCCGACGGACAGGCGCTCACGCAGCGCGCCGGTCGCATGTACGTCGGAGACGAGTACATCGCCCCGGACGACCGCTGCTACCGGATCGTCTCGGTGGACGACGCGAAGCTGACCGCCGTGGCGGAATCCACGGGATCCCCGGAGGATGAAATCTCCCCGAACCTCCTCGCCGCCGCAGTCGGAACTGCGACCGCCGAACCCACCGGCGTCAGCGGAAAAAAGCTGATCTGCATGTACTCCACCCATTCCGACGAATCCTATGTCCCCGACGACGGCACGGAATCCAAGTGGAAGAACGCCGGGATCTACGACGTCGGGGAGAGCCTGAAACAGGCGCTGGAGGCGCTGGGCATCGACGCCGTGTACTCCAGGGAGACCTTCCTCCCCCACGACGCGGACGCGTATACGCGCTCCCGCCGGACTGCTGAGGAGCTTTTGAAGAAGGGGCCTGACGCGCTGATCGACGTCCACCGCGACGCCGTGCCGGCGAATCAGTATGAGACGAAGGTGGACGGAGACGACGTGAGCAAGGTGCGCCTGTTCGTCGGGCGCAGCAATCCCAACGCCGCCGCCAACAAGGCCTTCGCCAGACAGCTCAAGGCCGCCGCGGACGAGGCCTATCCGGGTCTGGTCAAGGACATCTTTATCGGCAGGGGCAATTACAACCAGGAGCTGTATCCCCATGCCATACTGCTCGAGTTCGGCACCCACGAAATCGACAAGGACAAGGCCATCGCCTCCACGAAATATATGGCAAACGTGCTGAACGCCGTGCTGTACGGCGGCGCCGCCTCCGGCACGGGACGGGGCGCGGGCCTCAAAAGTGCCATGAAGGGCGCGGGCTGGGCCGTCCTGGCGCTGGCTGTCGCCGCGGCAGCCTACGCGCTGCTGGCCACGGGCTCCGGCAGGGCCGCGGCACACAAGCTGCGGCGCAACTTCAGCGAGCTTACAGGAGGATTGTTCGGCGACAGGCATCCCAGGGACTGAC
>JAFWBZ010000349.1 GCA_017537105.1 Clostridia bacterium
ACGGCCACGGTCTGGATGCTGGGGTCGGCGCGCATGACCTCGGCGGCCACAAGCTGGCGGATGCGCTCGGTGAGCTGGCCCTTGTACACGCTGTCGAACTTCACGCCCACCAGCGCGGTGGAGTTGGTGACGACCACGCGGCTGTCGGCGATCTCGGAGATCCGGCTGATGGCCTTTTCGATCTCCGCCGCGCCGTTGGCCCAGTCAAACGCGCCCAGCGCGCCGTTGGACGAGGACGCCGTGTTGCCCGCGCTGCCGGCGTCGGTCGTGCCGCTGCCGTTGGCGGCGTTGTTGCCGTTGGCGGCGCCACTGCCGTTGGCGATGTTGCTGCCGTTGGCGGTGCCGTTCGGCGCGGTGGTGGCGCCGGGGTTATAGTCCGCCGTGGCGGTGGGCTCGGTCTGCACGCCGGTGTCGCCGGTGTTCATGCAGGCGGTCAGCGCCAGGCAGGCCGCGACGAAGATGATGACAATCGGAATACTCTTGCGGATGTTCATTGCTTCTACCTCCTTGCGGCCCTATTGTGACCGCGAAGGAGGGGTTCTATACCCAGTGGACGAAAAAGAATCACCCGCGGGCGCGAGTGATTCAATTCGTGGATAATCCCGGTTTTGCGCGAACGGGTCCGCGCACACACCGCAGACTCCGCGCGGCGCTCAGTCCTCCTCCCGGTAGAAGCAGCACCCGCCGATGAATTCGCGCAGTATGGAGTTGAGCGGGACCTCGTCCTCCACGTCGGCGGGCTCGATGTAGTTGAGGAACTTGACGAGCCGGCGCGCCAGCGTGTAGTGCGGGCTCTCCGGGGGCACGGCCTGGAGCGCGGGATAGGCGTACTGCTTCATGATGCACAGCTCATAGGTCAGCGCGGAGTTGAACATCACGTCCGCCTTCTCCTGGAACGGGAAGATGTACTTCTCCTCGCCCCGCCGCACGGAGGGCCACATGGCCATGGTGTCCTCGGGGCTGGTGCCGCGGAACTTGTAGTCCCGCACGATGCGCCGCAGCAGCCGGACGTCCGTGGTGCGGATGCGGTTGTGGTCGTCCAGGTTGAGCATCGTCAGCGGGCTGATGTACACCTTGAACTTCAGCTTCCGGGGCACGGTGGCGGTCAGCCGGTCGTTCAGGCCGTGGATGCCCTCGATGATGATGGGCTGCCCCGCCTCCACGGTGAGGGGATGGGTGCCCTCGGCGCGCTTGCCGGACTTGAAGTCGAACTCCGGCAGGTCCACCGTCTCGCCCGCCAGCAGCCGGGACAGGTGGTCGCACAGCAGCTCGATGTCCAGCGTCTCGATGCGCTCCAGATCCAGCGTGCCGTCGGGCTCCCTGGGGATCCGGTCCCGGTCGATGTAGTAGTCGTCCAGCGACACCTTCACCGGGCGCAGCCCGTGCACCTTCAGGGCGATGGACAGCCGGTGAGAGAAGGTGGTCTTGCCCGAGGAGGAGGGCCCCGCGATCAGCAGCAGCCGCGCGCCGGAGGCGATGAACTGGTCGGCGATCTCCTCGACGCGGCGCTCCTGCAGCGCCTCGTTGACGCGGATGAACTCGCGCAGCTTGCGGTTCACCACCATGTCGTTCAGGTCGGCGACGTTTTCGCAGTTGAGAATGGCGTGCCACTCCGCGGCCTGGGAATAGGTGTGCAGCAGGTGCGGCAGGTTCACGAAGCGCGCGGGCTTCGAGGGGTCGTTCATGTCCGGCCGCTGCAGCAGTATGCCGCCGCCGCAGGTGTACAGCCGGAACACGGCGATCCGGCCGGTGGAGACGGCCATCTGCCCGTAGAAGTAGTCGTCCAGCCCGTCGATGCGGTACAGCGTGAAGTAGGGCACCTTGCGGTAGCTCAGGATCCGCAGCCGGTCCAGCTGGCCCGTCCTGGCGAAGTAGCTCCTGGCGTCTTCGCTGGAGACCTGCAGCTTCACGATGGGCAGGTCCGCCGCCACGATGGCGCGCATCTCCGCCTCCAGCCGGGCGACGATCGCCTCCGTCACCGCCACGCCGGGCAGGTCGACGTAGTAGCCGTGCACGAACGAGTGGCGGATGCGCACCCGCTCGCCGGGATAGAGCCGGTGCGCCGCGGTGAGAAAGATGAACTGCAGCGAGCGCTCGTAGATGCGCCGGCCCTCCTCGTCCGCATAGGTCAGCACCCGGGCATAGGCGTACTCCTCCACCGGGTCGTTGAGCGAGCAGGTGCGGCCCTGCACGCTGATGCCCAGCGCGCCCGCGCCGCCGTCAGGCAGCCGGTCCAGCAGATCGAGCCAGCGCTCTTCGCCCGTGCAGCACATTTCAATGCCGTTCAACTTCAGATACACGATCATTCCTCCTCCATCCCGTCGGAGACGGCCGTTTTTGCATCGTACGCAAAGCCCGCCTGGGGCATGTCGCGGCAGGCGGGCTTTGGCGAGCTGCGTCAGTCGATGGGCTGGCCTTCGCCGTTGAACAGCGGCAGCTTTTCGAGGTACACCAGGTCCTCGCGCTTCGTGGCGTCGCCCTCGGCCAGTATGGCCATGCGGCCCACGATGTTGCCGCCCACCCGGTTCACCAGCGCCTCCAGCGCGTGCAGCGATTCGCCGGTGGAGATCACGTCGTCCACGATCACGACCCGCTTGCCCTTCAGGTATTCCGCGTCGTGGCCGTCCAGGCACAGCGTCTGCTTGTGGTCGGTGGTGATGGAATTGACCTCGACCGTCAGCACGTCGCGCATGTACAGCTTGGGCGCCTTGCGGGCCAGCACGTAGCGCTCGTTGCCGCTCAGGCGGGCCATCTCGCAGATCAGCGGGATGCCCTTGGACTCGGCGGTGATCATCACGTCGTGCTCGGGGATGCGCTTGAGCAGCTCCTTCGCACAGGCGGTGGTCAGCTCCATGTCGCCGAAGATCACGAACGCGCCGATCATCAGATCGTCGTTCAGCGGGCACAGCGGCAGGTCGCGCTGCAGGCCCGCAATGGTCATGGTATAGTACTTGTCGCTCATGGGAGAACACCTCGTCATTCCAGCATTGGTCCCGGACTTCATTGTAACATCCCGGGCCCGCTTTGTCAATCGCATCAGGCGGGCGGCGCCGGGGACAGGGCGCGCCTTCGGGAAGGGCGCCGCCCGGGCCGGGGAAGGGGGATCGCCGCGGGGGCGGCAGGGCCCTCAAAATCTCGGAGACACGGTTGATTTCGGTGTGTTCTGCTGATATAATACTGTCATGGATCCGAGGTGGAACGATCGTTGCGAAGAGAAGGACCGCCTACCGAGGAGGTTGAAACGGTGCAACGAGGTGGATTGAAGAAGATCTGGCCGGCGCTGCTGCTCTGCGCGGCCATCCTCGCCGGGATGCTGGCGCCTGCGGGGGCCTTCGCGTCGAATGCGGAGGACCGCCGGATTCGCGTCGGGTATTATGAAAACGAGGTGTTTGAGGAGGGCGCCCGGGAGGGCGCCGTGAAGACCGGATACGCCTACGAGTACTATCAGAAGCTGTCGGAGTACACCGGCTGGAAGTACCAGTACGTGTACGGCGAATTCGGGGACCTGTACCAGATGCTGCTGGACGGCGAGATCGACTTTCTGGCCGGCCTGGCCCGGACCGAGGATCGGGAGGGGCTGATCGGGTATCCGGACGCGCCCATGGGCAACGAGAGCTTCAACCTGATCGGCCACGACACGGATGCGGGGCTGACCTCTGATCCTTCCACGCTGAACGGCCGGAAGATCGGCGTGCTGGACAGCGCCATGGCGACGGTCCTGCGGGAGTTCCTGCAGAACCACGGCGTTCAGGCGGAGATCGTCCTCTTCCGGGACTATGAGCCCCTGTTTGAGGCGTTTGACCGCCAGGAAGTCGACGTGCTCGCCGCCGAGGGCGACGGCGCCTACGGGCGGTCCCACGCGAAGCTGCTCTTCTCCTTCGGCGAGTCGGACTATTACCTGTGCGTCAGCAGGTCCAATCCGGCGCTCCTGGCCGAGCTCAACGCCGCGCAGGTGGAGCTCAGCGTGAACGAGCCGAATTACATCAACTCCCTGGGCAGCAAGTACTACCCGGTCAGCATCTTCAGCCGCGCGCTTTCCTCGGCGGAGATGCAGTGGCTCTCCGGGCACGGGGAGCTCCGCGTCGGATATCTGAACAACTATCTCCCCTACAGCGGCACCGACGCCTCCGGGGAGGCCACGGGACTGGTCCGGGACATCGTTCCCCGCCTGTGGGAGGAGCTGAACCTCGGGACGCTCGACGTCTCCTATGTGGGCTTTGACAGCTATAACGGGATGATCGCCTCGCTGGGCGCCGGCGAAATCGACACCGCGTTCCCGGTGGGCGGCGGCCTGTACTACTCGGAGGAGAGCGGCGTCTTCCAGTCCACCCCCATCGTTTCCGCCGCCACGGAGCTGGTCTACAAGGGGGAATACACGGAGGACACCATCGCGCACTTCGCCGTCAACGAAAACAACGGCATGCAGTATTACTTCGTCCTGACGTATTTCCCGGATGCCGAAGTCACCTTCTATCCCTCCATCGACGCCTGCCTGAAGGCGGTCAGCGACGGCGAGGTCGGCTGCACCACGCTGAACGGCCTCCGTGCCAACGACATCCTGCGGAACAGCCGCTACAACGACCTTTCGCTGCTCCAGACCACGCACAACGACGACCGGTGCTTCGGCGTCCTGATCGGCAACGCGGGGCTGCTGCGGCTGCTCAACCGCGGCATCAGCGTGCTGGGCGCGGACTACGCCCAGAACCTCGCCTTCCGGTACACGGACCAGCTCTACAGCTATTCCCTCGGCAACGTGATCCGGGAGCACATGGCGCTCTTCGGCAGCATCATCCTCGCGGCGGCGGCGCTGGTCATCCTCTTCCTGATCCGCGACCGGACGCGGTCGCGGCGCGAACTGGTGCACAAGGAGGCCGCGCGGCGGGAGCTGGAAAAGGCCAGCGCGGACCTGGCGGAGAGCCAGCGGTCCAAGCAGCGCGAGCTGGAGGAGCGCCTGGCGCTGCAGGGAGAGCTGCTCAAGCAGCAGTCCCGACGGGAGCAGCAGGACAAGATGATCACCGCCCTCGCGTCGGACTACCGCTGCGTCTACCACGTCGACTTGGACCACGACGACGCCGTCTGCTACCGCGCGGACCCCAACGACCCCGAGCAGACGCCGGAGGGCGTGCACTTCCCCTACTACGAGCGGTTTGCCTGGTACGCCAATCACTCCGTGGCCGAGAGCTACCGGGAGGGCTTCCTCCGGTTCATCGAGCCGGAGGCCGTGCGCAAGGCCCTGGCCAGCAATCTGATCATCGCCTACCGGTACCTGGCGCAGCGGGACGGAAGGGAATACTACGAGATGATCCGCATGGCCGGCGTGCGCCACGCGGAGGACCGCGACGACCACATCGTCCACGCGGTCGGGCTCGGGCTGACGGTCATCGACGCCGAGATGCGCGAGACGCTGGACAAAAACCAGGCCCTGGTGGAGGCGCTGGACGCGGCGGAGCAGGCCAACCGGGCAAAGACGGCCTTCCTGTCCAACATGAGCCACGAGATCCGGACGCCGATGAACGCCATCATCGGCCTCGACAGCCTGGCGCTGCGCAACGAATCCCTGCCCGGGGAGACGCGGGAGTATCTGGAAAAGATCGGCGGCAGCGCCCGGCACCTGCTGGGGCTGATCAACGACATCCTGGACATGAGCAGGATCGAATCCGGTCGCCTCGTGCTCCGCAAGGAGGAGTTCGCCTTCAGCGGGATGCTGGAGCAGATCAACACCATGGTGATGTCCCAGTGCGGGGAGAAGGGCCTGAAGTACGAGTGCCGGGTCATCGGCGGCGTCAGCGACTACTACATCGGGGATGACATGAAGCTCAAGCAGGTGCTCATCAACATCCTCTCCAACGCCATCAAGTTTACGGAGGCGCCCGGGAGCGTGACGCTGACGGTCGAGCGAACGGCGACCTATGAGACGCAGTCGACGCTCCGCTTCATAATCCGGGATACCGGCATCGGCATGGACCCGGCGTTCATCCCGAAGATCTTCGATGCGTTCACCCAGGAGAACAGCAGCCGGAACAACAAGTTCGGCAGCACGGGCCTGGGCATGGCCATCACCAAGAACATCGTCGAATTGATGAACGGAACCATCTCCGTCCAGTCGGAGAAGGGCGTGGGAACGGAGTTCACCGTCGTCATCACGCTGACCAACAGCGAGCACCAGGGCGCCGGGACGAGCTATGTGCGCCCCGGGGATATGCGCATACTGGTCGTGGACGACGACGAGATCGACGCCGAGCACGCCCGGCTCGTGCTGGACGAGGCCGGCATCAAGGCGGACACCTGCTTCAGCGGGCAGGAGGCGCTGCACATGCTGGAGGTCCGGCACACGAAGCACGAGCCCTACAACCTGGTGCTGCTGGACTGGAAGATGCCGGAGATGGACGGACTCGAGGTGGCGAAGGAGATCCGGAAGCGCTACGACAAGGAGACCACGGTGATCATCCTGACCGCCTTCAGCTGGGATGAGATCATGGACGAGGCGCTGCACGCGGGCGTGGACAGCTTCCTCGCCAAGCCGCTGTTCTCCTCCAATGTGCTCGACGAATTTGAGCGCATCGCCCGGAAGAACAACATGAGCCTGTACATGGAGAAGAAACGGGCGGAGCTGAAGGGCCGGCGGATCCTGCTGGCGGAGGACATCATGATCAACGCGGAGATCATGAAGCAGATCATCCTCATGCGGGAGGCGGAGATCGACCACGCGGAAAACGGCCGGATCGCGCTGCAGATGTTTGAGAGCGCCGAAGTCGGCCACTACGACGCCATCCTGATGGACGTCCGCATGCCGGAGATGGACGGCCTGGAGACGACCGCGGCCATTCGCGCCCTGGACCGGCCGGATGCGAAGGCGATCCCGATCATCGCCCTGACGGCCAACGCCTTCGACGAGGATGTGCAGCGCTCGCTGCAGGTCGGCATGAACGCCCATCTGTCAAAGCCCGTGGAGCCGGAGCGGCTGTACGAAACCCTCGAAGAGCTGATCTGGGAGGCGGAGGACGGGAAGGCGAAGCGCAGATCGGGCGACGCCGTGTGACGGTCGGCCCGGGCGGACGCTTCGCTTCCGCCGACGCTCCCCAAAGAACCAAAAAGCTGTCTCTCTGCGAGACAGCTTTTTGCATAAAGAAAACCCATGGGTTCAAACCAGGCAGCTCCCGCGGCGCGCGCCAACATCCGCTTATTGCTGCTGCCTTCCGGCCCTGACAAGATTCACGGCATGACGCCGCACGGGACCCAGTCATCATCACCCACAGGCCTTGCCATTATAACACAGCTTCCCGCAAATTGCAACCCCCCTGCGAGCCGCAGGGCGACATCCGCCTTCCCCTATGGCGAAGGGTGACGACAGGGACGGCTTTCGCGCAAATCGTCCCTGTGTGTTTTACGGGACTTCTATGACTTTATCAACCTGATCCGCATCAAAGCTAATGAACGCGCTGTCAAAATCCACGCCAGCCAGAAACGCTCCAAATCGCCCCTTCAGCACGACATTCATGGGCTTCATGTCTGAGAAATCCAGAGACTCCGTGTATTTCGCTTGATCTGAATATGAGCCTGTGATGTGATAAACCGCTTCCACATTCTTCAGATAGTCCATCATTTCTTCATTTTCAGAGAACAGCTCAACCCTCAGCCCTTCACAGCTGACAACTGCCCCATCCTCCGTGGTGACTTCCCCGGCCTTATACCCGACAATACGAACCTCTACCTCTGTCCCATACAGCGTTCTCGCATCTGTTTCCGGCCGGAACGCCGTCGTCACATGAAAGTCCCGGGTGACATGCTCATACGGCGGCAGCTCACCCCGTATTTCTTCAAATACACTTTCAACATCACTGTTGTCAAGGAAGACCCCTTCATAAATCACAGATTGCACGATTTGATCCGGCTGCTCCTCCTGGGTCGCCAGGCATGCCTGCCCAAGTATCATGACCAGAAATACAACAACCAGACATGCGATCCTTTTTCGCTTCATGACAATTGCCTCCTTAGTGTACGGCAGGGACGTTTTTCTGTATTGGTTCTTTATATATAAAACGAGCCGAACCTTGCACTTGTCAACAAAAACTGGACTGTCTGTTGACCGGAGGCCGCCTCATGAACGTCCTGGACCCAGGCCGCGCCGGGATCGTGG
>JAFWBZ010000350.1 GCA_017537105.1 Clostridia bacterium
AACCTGGCAAATGTCCTTGATTGCTCCGTTGGCTACCTCATAGGCACTGAGGACGAGATCAATGCTCAGCGCCGACTGGATGAAATGCGGGTCCAGTTTGAAACGTATGGGGAAAAGAAGCTCGACGAGCTGCTGAATAAGCCGTCTGCTGTTCGTCAGGCCCGCGAGGATCTGGCCGACGATCCCGACCGCAAGGCGCTGCTGAACCTCGCCCGCTATGGCTCCGCCCAGGACGTGAAGCAGGTGGCGGCCCTGATCGACGCGCTGCGCGCCACCAACCCGGACTTTTACGATGGAGATGACCCCGCATGATCGCCCGCAATGAATACGCCGTCCGTCTGCTGGACCTGCCCGAGGGCGTGGGCGGCTTTATCACCGAGTCGCCCGACGGCTTCCTGAATATCTACATCAACGCCCGCCACCCCCTGGACCGGCAGCGTCGCTCCCTGCGCCATGAGCTGCGCCACGCCGAGCGCGACGATCTTCACAGCACCGAGCCCCTGGCCATCATCGAGGCCCGCGCCGACGGCCTCCCCGCCCCGCTGAAGGCCATTCCTCAACTGATGCGCGCCCGGGATCTGTTGCCGGTACCGGAGCCGAAGCCAAAATCGAATGCGCCCAGATTGACGCCCCGGCAGACTTCAATCCTCATGGCCGCGCTCTCCGAGCTCGACCGGTGCTATTTCAAGGCCGAGGCCGATTTCTGAAGGAGATGCTATGAAGATATAATAAAAAAATCGCCCCCGACCGGTGGCCAGACCGATCAGGGGCACCACTCACACCGAACGACCAAGTACGGAGAGGGTAATGCTATTATAGCACACCCTCCTCCCCTTGCGCAAGTGAAGGAGGACTTTTTATGCCGAAAAAGAAAACACCCTACCGCTCCAAAGTGAAGATCGGCGTGGACGCCCAGGGCAAAGACATCGTGAAGTACATCCAGGGCTACACCCGCGCCGAGCTGGCGCAGGCCCGCGAGGCGGTAATCGCCCACTACATCACCGGTGAGGCCCTGGAGGCTGACCGCCTATTCGGCGACTATGCCGCCGAGTGGTTCCGCGTCCGCAAGGAGCCGTTCATCAGCGCCAGCACGCGCAACAACTACAGAACGACACTCAACAAGCACCTGTTCCCCGCCTTCGCGGAGCGCAACCTTCGCGCCATCCGCCCCGCGGAGCTGCAGGCCTTCGTCAACACCTACGCGGGCAAGTCGAAGAGCCTGATCACCGACATCATCGGCACGCTGCAGGCCATCTACACCGCCGCCCGCCAGGACGGCCTCGTGCGCGCCAACCCCGCCGAGGACCTGCGCCGCCCGAAGCCCAGGCCCGCCGAGGAGCGCCGCGCCCTCACCGAGGACGAGTGCCTCCGCATTGAGGCCCTGTTCAACACCCATGAGCACGGCCTCTATCTGGCCACGATGTATTATACCGGCATGCGCCCCGGCGAGGTGCGCGGCCTACAGTGGGGCGACATCGACTGGTCTGCGAATCTGATCCACGTGCAGCGCGACATCGACTACGCCGCGGGCGCCCAGGTGGGTGAGCTGAAGACCGCCGCTTCTGAGCGCTACGTTCCTCTGGTCGCCCCGCTGCGCGAGTTGCTGCAGCCTGCCCGCCAGCTCCCCACCGCCTTCATCTTCCCCGGCAAGGACGGCGCGCCCCTGGCCGCCGTCACCGCCCGGCGCATGTGGCTCAGCCTGATGGCCGCCGCCGGCCTGGCGGATCCCATCCCCGACGACGAGCCCACCTGCTACGGTCCCGGCGACATCCGCGGCCAGTACCGCGCCCGCATCACACCCCATGCCCTGCGCCATAATTTTATCACCCGGTGCTGGGAGTCCGGCATGGATATTATGCTCACCATGTAACTGGTGGGCCACACCGACTACGAGACCACCCGCAACATCTACACTCACCTCTCCCGCCGCCACCTGGATGCCGCCCAGCAGCAGCTCGACGCCATGTTCGGCGCCTCCGCCGATGCAACTTTTCTGCAACCCAAACTCCCCGGAAATGTCCGGCAATAGCCCGCAAAACCCCGGCAAATAGGGCATTCCCGGGAATACAAAAAACCTTTTCTGTCCCTACGGACCAGAAGGTCAGGGGTTCGAATCCCTTAGGGTCCGCCACCTGAAAAGCCTTGAAAACACGCAGTTTTCGGGGCTTTTCTTTTGCTCAGTTTTCGTCTGCTCGGTGAGGCGATGCAACTTTTCTGCAACTCAAAATAAAGGATACCCCGCGCGGGCACGCAGCCTGCGCGGGGTATCCTGTTGTCAGTCGTCCGGTATTCTATCGCGATCGGGAGGGTCCTCTTTCTCCCTCAGCGTCTCCAGCGCCCGCTTCAGCTTGTCGGGGAAGGGGACGCCCAGCAGGGCGGCGTTTTCCAGCACGCTCAGGCCCTCGTTGGCGATGTAGTAGAGCACCAGCGAGGACTGGAACACCGAGGTCTCGCCGCCGATGGCCCGGTCCAGCAGGGTGGCCAGCAGCACCAGCAGCATGATAAAGCCCTTCTTGGCAATGCCGATGAAGCCCACCTTGCTGGAGAGGCCGCCGCCCTCGGTCTTGGGGCTCTTGCCGCACCAGGCCACGATCCAGCCCGATATGTAGTCGGTCGCCATCATCACCACCAGCACCGTCAGCATCGTGTTCCACTCTCCGAACAGCCCGGCAATCGCGCCCGCGACACCGGCGAGTATCTTCAGTATTTTGTCCCAGCTCATGTTCGCCGCCTCCTTATCCTTTGACCTCGGAATACTTCCCCGAAATCCAGCCGGTCATGCCGTTGTACTCCACCAGGTTCCACCCGTCCGGGTTGGTGAAGCCGAAGTATTTCAGGATGTAGCCCCGGTTCTTCGTGCCCAGCACCTCATAGGCCGTGGAGGGGCCGCTGCGGATGTTCACGCTGTCGCCCGCAACGGTGACGTAGGGATAGTCGGGAATCTCCGGCTCCTCCGGGACGGCGGGCTTGTCCGGGTGAAGCGTGCTGTAACCATCCGGGTTCCAGTTGTCCTTCGCCTTGCTGCCCAGCGTGACGTTGGCGGCGGCATGATGGCTCTCATACAGCAGAATGTCACCGGGGAGCAGGTAGTCGTAGCCGCTCAGGTACTTCTTGTCCGTCAGGGCCACAAAGCCCGCGCCCGTGAACGCCTGCCGCATGTTCCGGGAGGTGCAGATGGGCAAATCCTCCAGCTTCTTGATGCCCATGAGCGCCCCCGCCGCCTTCACATTGGCGGAAACGCCGGCGGTGCAGTCCTCCTCACAGGGGGTGGTGACCTTCGACGGGTTGTAGTCGGCCTTCTTCAGTTGCGTCCAGTAGGTGTTGCGCTGATCCTGGTCGTAGCCAATCTTATCGTTCAGCGCGGCGGCGATGGACAGCCTGGCGATTTCCAGCGCCACGGCCTGATCGGGATAGCGCAGCACCACCGACCACGGGCGGTTGTACCACTTCTTCAACTCCCACTCATGGCCCGTCTGGTCGCCCGCGCTACCGCCGTGATACGCCTTGTTCTCGTCGCTGCCGCTGTTGCTGATGTAGTGCGTGCCGGTGCTGTAGAGGTACTTGTCATAGTTGATAGCCACGGTATCACCTCCGGTTTTCTCAGGTCGGTCGGGTTGGCCGGTGTAGAAGGACAGGGGCTTGTCGCCCAGCAGCTTATTCAAATCCACGTTCCCGTTGATGCCGGGCACGGTTCCTTTGGACGTATACTGCCACATGTCGCAGCGCATGGGCGGCTTGTACTTGTCGCCGTAGCCGGGAACCCAGAGATAGGCGTAGCGGTCATAGTCGAACGCCCAGTCCCGGTATTTCTCCTGCGCCACATACAGCGCCACGCGAATCTCCCCCGGCCCGCGCTCCCGCGCCAGCCTGCGCAGCTCCTCCTCAAAGGCCCGGGCGATGGGCGCGGCCTGGTTGTCCGCGATGCCCCACGCGCCCTCGCAGTCCAGCACCCAGAACAGGGGCCAGTAGCCCGCCGCCTTGACCGTATCGAAGAACAGCTTCGCGTCCCGCTTCGCCTGTACCTCCGTGACACAGTAGAGAAAGTGATAGGCGTGGAATGGCACGCCGTGGGCCACCGCCTCGTTCGCGTTGCGGTAATAGTAGGGGTCTGAACCGTTGCCGTACAGCCCCGACGCCTTGATGATGATGAAATCCAGGCATGGGGCCAGCTTGTCCCAGTCGATACGCCCCTGGTGCTTGCTGATGTCACAAATCATGTCCGTTCACCTCACGAGACAACCAGCTTCGCGTTCCATTCCCCACCGGCCGCGTATATCGAAATCGTTCTGCCGGTTTGCGTCGAAAACAGGCCGCTGGCATAAAAGGTGGAGCCTCCGGCAAGTTTTGTCAGGGTTCCGATGAATATGTAATACTGTATGAATACGCCGTCCGTCTGATCGACCTGAAACCGAATCAGCTTGGCCTCGCCGGTTTGCATGTCGGAGATCAACGTTGTCAGGTTGGCGTACAGGTTGGCCGCGCTGCCACCGAACGAAATGCTCGTCGCCATCGGCACGATCAGCGCGTCCACCTCGGCCTTGCTATACACCTCGGCCTTGCGATATACGTCCGCCAGCAGCACCGCCCTGGTCGCCTTGTATGTGATATTATCCTGTTCTACGGCCATTACATCGGCGTCATTCATGGATGCCAGCGCCGTCAGTTGATTAATCTGCATAATCCGCCCTCCTTAACTCACATCCGTTATGATGCCCTTTGTGACCTGTACGGTTCGCCCGTCGCCGGTCTGGAACTGCCCCGACCAGCCGTTCCCCGCCTTGACGCTCCCCAGCACATTCAGGTCGCCGTTCACCTTGGCGCTGTCGCCGTAGCTGGAACCCATCGTGCCGTTCTCATACAGCAAGATGCCGCCCGCGCCGATGATGATTTGGTAATCGTCGCCGGAATCGTTGTTTCGCGTCACCCGAATGTTCTCGTTGAGGTTGATTTCCGTGGTGTAGTCCGTCGCGGGCGTGCCGGTGTCGTAGACCCGCTTCACGGTGATGCCGATGCCGTTGGGGTTGGAAGTGTCGGCGGGGTTCATGTTCAGGCTGATGTCGTAATGGCCGTAATTGTCCGGCAAGTGCAGATACAGCCCGTTCCGGTTGAACCGGTTCAATATGGCGTAGTAGGGGTTGGTGATGGAGATTTGGCTGTCGATGTTCCCGTCGAAGTCAAACGCCTTCGCCGTGACGTTGCCGCTGTCCCAGCGCCCGATCTCGTTGCCCTCATCGTCCAGCATCACCAGCACGCCGTTGATGTTGTTCAGCCCGCCCAGGGTCAGCGTGCCGCCCCGGATGCGGTTGGCCACCATGGTGCCGGCGTTGATGTAGGTGGCGTTGATGTAGAGCTGCCCCTCGTACAGCAGCATGCCCTGGGCCGCGCCGTTGTCCGTCAGGCGGTTGAAGATGGCCTCCTGATCCAGGCTGTCGTCCAGCGCCCCGGTCACCTCCCGGGCGTAGGCCCGGGCCGCGCTCAGCGCCTTGCTGGCCGCGCCGCCGATGTAGGGGTATTCGTCCGCCACCTCGCCGCCCCTGGGCGCGGCCGCGTTGCCCCGGAAGGCGGGGGCGAGGGTC
>JAFWBZ010000351.1 GCA_017537105.1 Clostridia bacterium
CTCCTGGAAGCGCAGGTCCGCGTTCGCGTAGTCGCCCTGCAGGACGACCAGGTCGGGATTGAACAGCAGCGTGACGTTGCGCAGCGCCATGGCGAAGTACCGGGCGAGCCTGTCGACGATGGCTGCGGCGAGGGCGTCTCCCCCGCGGGATGCATCGAACACGTGGCGCACGCGGATGTCCTCGATGGGCGCGCGGCACAGGGGGGAGTCGGGATGCCCGGCGCCCTGCTCCTGCACGAGCCTGCGGATACGGTCGTCGCTCACCTGGCGCTCGAAGCAGCCGTGGCTGCCGCAGCCGCACACCTCCGTGTCCGCGGGCTCCAGCATCATGTGCCCGATCTCGCCGATCAGCGCGTCCTTGCCGTTCAGGATGCACCCGTCCTCCATCAGGCAGGCGCACACGCCGCCCCAGGAGGAAAACAGCGTCATGCCGCGCTTTCCCTGGAACTGCCGGTCGTGCAGGAAGGCGCTTCCGCACACCTTGCCCACGTTCTCCACCAGGACCAGCAGGCCGTTGTCGAAGAAGGAGGAAAGCTTTTCGGCGATGCGGATGTCCCGTCCCCAGCCGGGGAACAGGGAATTGAACTTCAATGCGTTTGTGGCATGATCGACGATGCCGGACGTGGCGACGCAGATGCCGTGCACGTCCCGCTGCTTGATCTCGTTGCTCAGCAACAGCCGGTAGCAGGCAGTGCCGATCACGTTCAGGATCTCATCGATGCCCAGGGCGGTGATTGCGCGGTCGGTATAGGCGTCGATGACTTCGTTTCTGTAATTGACCAGGGCGATATACAGGTAGTCCGGGCAGATCAGAACGCTGAAGAGATACTGACAGGCGGACAGGCTGTACAGCTCCGCCCGCTTGCCGCCCATGTTGCCGGATTCCGCTTTGCCGTCGGAGGCGACGATGCCCTTGTCCATGAAGAATTGGACCGCCTTCATGACGGTTTGGCGGCTGATGCCGATCTCCCGCGAGATATCCGCGACGGAATAGGACCTTCCCGATTTGAACAACTCCAGGATTTGAATCCGGTTGTTCAGTTTCAGATCGGAAGGGCGAGCGGCGGGTGTCGGGCTGACTGCGCGGATCATGTGCTTTCCCTCCCTGTGGATTCTGGATCAAGTATAGCACATCCGGGCATGGAATGTCAATAAAGTAAGTATAGTTTGATAACTATTTTACTCAACAAATTGATGAAATTGCGCAGAGAGCTGGCGGAAATACCGGAAGATTGGCGGGAGATTTCCGTGCAGGATGATCAGAATGTGGAGGAATTTGCGTTCCGTTCCCAAAAAAATTCGGGAAGTGGTTGACAAAAGGCAGGGTTATGCTATAATGTTGCGCAAGGAAGTTACATAATCGGTTCAAACTGGATGCGGTGGTTTTGCACGCAGGTGCATCCATATAGAAAAAAGGAGGTATCCCCATGAAAAAGCTGCTTACCCTTACCCTGGCGCTGGTCATGCTGATGAGCATGGCGTGCTGCGCGATGGCAGAGGACCTGACCATCGGCGTCAACATTCAGGAGTTTTCCAACGCCTATTTGACGGAAATGCGCAACGGCATGACCGACACCGCCGCCGAGCTGGGCGTGACCCTGGACATCGCGGACGGCCAGTCCAGCGAACCCGTCATCAATAACAACATCGACCTGTTCCTGACCAAGGGCTACAAGATCCTGGCCGTGAACATGATGAACACCACCCAGGCTCCCAGCATCCTGGAAAAGACCCAGCCCGAAAACGTGCCCGTGGTGTTCTTCAACGTGGAGCCCGAGGCCGACGTGCTGGCCGGCGCTCCCGGCAACTACTACATCGGCGCCAAGGCCGAGGATTCCGGCACCATGCAGGGCGAGGCCCTGGTGAACTACTGGAACACCGTGGAAGGCGCGGACCGCAACGGCGACGGCGTCATGCAGTACGTCATGATCATGGGCGACCCGGGCCATCAGGATTCCATCCTGCGCACCGAGTACTCCGTGAAGGCCATCAAGGAAGCCGGCATCGAAGTGGAAGAGGTGGCCATGGACGTCGCCAACTGGGCGCGCGCCGAAGGCCAGGACGTCATGGCCCGCATCATCGCCGCGCATGACGACATCGAGGCCGTCATCTGCAACAATGACGAGATGGCCCTGGGCGCTGTCGAAGCCCTGAAGGCTGCCGGCTATCTGGTGGACGGCGGCACCTTCGTGCCCGTGGTGGGCGTCGACGCCAACGAGGAAGCCAAGATCGCCATCAAGGAAGGCACCATGTATGCCTCCGTATTCAACGATGCCCGCGGCCAGGCCGACGCGGTCGTGAAGCTGTGCAAGCTGATCGCCGACGGCGAGGAGCCCACCTCCGAGAACCTGGGTTACGCCCTGGACGGCCAGTACGTCTGGGTGCCCTATGTGCCCGTGACCCTGGACAACGTGGACAACATCGGCTGATCCCCATGTCGGGAGGGCGCCGCGAGACGCTCTCCCGTTTTTGCACCTCGAGGCCGCTTCGCGGCAAAACGGAAGGCATGCAGGATGCACATGGCGGCGGAAACCCGTGAGCGCCGCCCAAGGGAGGAGATCGGGTGGAGCAGCAGCAGTACGTGCTGGAAATGCACGGAATCACCAAGGAATTTCCCGGCGTAAAGGCCCTCGACGACGTGACGTTGAAGGTGGAGCCGGGCAAGGTGCACGCGTTGATGGGCGAGAACGGTGCCGGAAAGTCGACGCTGATGAAGTGCCTGTTCGGCATCTACAAGCCGGATGCGGGCAGGATCGTCTATCAGGGACGGGAGGTGCGCTTCCAGAGCTCCATGGAGGCTCTGCGCGGCGGCATCTCCATGATCCACCAGGAGCTGCAGCCGGAGCCGCACCTGACGGTGATGGAGAACCTCTGGATGGGCCGGCTGCCCAAGAGGGGATTCATGGTGGATTACAGGGCGATGTATCAGAACACGGTGGCGGAGCTGGGCCGGCTGAAGCTGGATTACGATCCCAAGGCGCTGGTCAAGACCCTGTCCGTGTCCCAGATCCAGTGCCTGGAGATCGCCAAGGCGGTCTCCAACAATGCGAACGTGATTATCATGGACGAGCCCACATCCTCGCTGACGGAGACCGAGGTGGAATACCTGTTCGGCATCATCGAGGATCTGCGCAGGCAGGGCATCGCCATCATCTATATATCCCACAAGATGAACGAGATCATGCGCATCGCGGACAGCGTGAGCATCATGCGGGACGGGCGGATGATCGGAACCTGGCCGACGAGCGAATTGACCATCGACACGATCATTTCGAAGATGGTCGGCCGCGAGCTGACGGAGTACTATCCCCAAAAGACCAACGTGCCCGGAGAAGTCCGGCTGCGCGTGGAGGACTTCACCTCCATCCATCCCAAGAGCTTCCGCCACGTGAACTTTGAGCTGCGCCGGGGCGAGATCCTGGGCGTGGCCGGGCTGGTGGGCGCGCAGCGCACGGAGCTCTTCGAGGGCATCTACGGCATCCGCTCCCACCGGGCGGGAAGGATCCTGCTGGACGGACAGGAGATCCGCATCCACCATCCGACGGACGCGATCCGCCAGAAGATCGCGCTGCTCACCGAGGACCGCAAGCGCAGCGGCATTTTCCCGGCGCTGGGCGTGGGGGAGAACATCTACCTTCGCCAGTATCGGGAAGCCAGCCGTTTCGGCAAGATCAACTACCGCAAGTGCAACCGGATCGCCAGTGAGGGCGTGAAGCGCTTCCGGGTCAAGACGCCCGGTCTGAAGACGCCCATCAGCTCCCTCTCCGGCGGCAACCAGCAGAAGGTGCTGCTGGCCCGGTGGCTGATGACCGACCCGGACATCCTGATCCTGGACGAGCCCACCCGCGGCATCGACGTCGGCGCGAAGTACGAGATCTACACCTTCATCGCCGGCCTCGCCGCGGAGGGGAAGAGCGTCATCATGATCTCCAGCGAGCTGAACGAGCTGCTGGGTATGGCCGATCGGATCATGGTCATGTGCGACGGCCGAAAGACGGGCGAGCTGACCCGCGGGGAATTCAGCGAGGAAGCCGTCATGCAGCTGGCGACCCAATTTGAGTAAGGAGGCGCGGAGAATGAACAACGAAAAGACATCCCGCCAGAGCGGAAGGGGTATCCTGGACTTTTTGATGAACAACGTCATCATGATCAGCCTGTTCGTGCTGATCGTCGTGATTGCGATCATGCAGCCGCGCTTCATGTCCACCCGCGTGCTTCGCGACATCCTGATTCAGAATTCGTCCCGCATGATCATCGCCTGCGGCATGAGCATGGTGCTGATCTCCGGCGGCATGGACCTGGCTGCGGGCCGCATCGTGGGCCTCGCGGCGGTGATGACCGGTTCCCTGGGCCAGGTGGCGGAGGCGAGCCGCCGCTTCTTTCCGAACCTGCCGCAGCTTCCGGCGGTCGTGCCTCTGCTGGCGGCCATCGCCATCTGCTTCGTGTTCGGCATGCTCAACGGCGTTGCCATCGCCAAGTTCTCCATCCCGCCCTTCATCGTCACCCTGGGCACGGGCATGATCATCTGGGGCACCAACCTGCTGTACTACGACCTGGAGCCGAATCACTCCCAGCCCATCGGCAACATCCAGCCGGATATCAAATTCACAGGCTCGGGCTATGTCTTCGGCACCATACCGGTGATCATCATCATCGCGCTGGTGGTCGTCCTGTCTACATGGTTCATCATGAAGTACACGCCCTTCGGTCGCAGCATCTACTCCATCGGCGGCAACCGTGACGCGGCGGAGGTGTGCGGCATCAACGTGCAGCGCACGCTGATCTGGACCTACGCCATCGCGGCCATCACCTTTGCCATCGGCGGCTACCTGGAGTGCGCGCGCACCAACGGTGCCACGGCAGCCTACGGAGAAAACTATGAGTTTGACGCCATCGCCGCCTGCGTGGTTGGCGGCGTGTCCAACTCCGGCGGTGTGGGCACGATCCCCGGCATGGTGCTGGGTGTGCTGATGTTCGGCATCATCAACTATGGCCTGACGTTCCTGGGCGTGCAGCCCTACTGGCAGAAGATCATCAAGGGCATTATCATACTGACCGCCGTCGGCTTTGACGTTCGCAAGAACGTGCGCAAGAAGTAATACGCCATTCCATCACAGGCAGAAAAGGAGCAGGAGGGAAAACCATGAAGTACGGACATATCGATCATGTGAGCAAGCCCGTTTCCCACATCGTGTTCGGCACAGCGACGCCCAAGATGTTCGCGGCGTTCCGCTCGGTGTTCGGCGAGGCACCCGACTTCCAGGAGCGCCTGGACGCCGCGTTCCAGCTGCTGGACGACATGTATGCCGAGGGCGTGAACTGCTTTGACAGCTCCGACCACTACGGCGAGGAGCCTCTGGGCGAATGGCTGGAGGCCCGCGGCCTGCACGACAAGGTGGTCATCTTCACCAAGGGCGCCCACCACAACCGCTGGCGCAAGCGCGTGACGGATTTCGACATCCTGCACGACGTGCACAACTCGCTGGCCAAGCTCAAGACCAACCACCTGGACATCTACATGCTGCACCGGGACGATCCCGATGTGCCCGTGGGCCCCATCGTGGACGTGCTGAACCGCTGCTATGACGAGGGCAAGATCGGCGCCTTCGGCGGCAGCAACTGGACCGTGGAGCGCATCGAGGAGGCCAACGATTATGCCGCGAAACACGGCCTGCAGGGCTTCACGGTGTCCAGCCCCAACTTCGGCCTCGCGGATCAGATGGAGGATCCCTGGGGCGGCGGGTGCGTGACCATCTCCGGCCCGTCCAACCTGGCGGCCAGGAAGTGGTATGCGGACAACAAGATCCCCGTGTTCGCCTACAGCACCATGGCCCGCGGCTTCTTCTCCGGCCTGGTGAAGAGCGACGATCCCGAGGGGGCGAAGGCCATCATGGACGCGCCCGGCCTCAAGGGCTACGCCTATCCGGAGAACTTCGAGCGCCTGCGCCGCTGCGAGATCCTGGCGAAGGAGAAGGGCATGACCGTGCCCCAGATCGCCATGGCTTGGATCTTCAACCAGAAGAACCTGGACGTGTATGCCCTGACCGCCCCGGTCCAGCGGGATATGATGCGCACCAACGTGGAAGCCAGCGAGATCCCGCTGACGGACGCCGAGTGCCGCTGGCTGGACCTGGAGCAGGAAACCCGATAAGGCCTTGCACGGCGCTGACCGCAGCTCTCCGTGAAGCGCCAAATGATTCATGAGATGGAGCAGGGTCAAATTCCGTGGAGGCAACCATGGCAGGCGGCAGGCGCTGCCATCAGCCACACCACAGGCAAGCCCTACAGCCTCTTGAACCAAATGCTGCTTGGGCGTTCGGGCGAATACCTCACCTTCAAGCAGGTCCAGCAGGAAGGCGGCTATATCCGCAAGGGCGAGAAGGCATAGAAGATATCGCAGATAGTATCTCTTATACAATAGTCATAATCTCTGACACGAAAGACTGGAGACGCCTTGCTCGTGACTGTACAAAGTCTCAAAACCACGATTGACAAGAACCGCCATATCCCCTATAATACCTGTAAAGAA
>JAFWBZ010000352.1 GCA_017537105.1 Clostridia bacterium
ACCAGAGGAGGTGATGCTGTATGACCATGTACCAATCAGGAGGCTGCGCCTTGATGATGGACATGGGTTAGCCGGGCACCGGCAAGACCCTCTCCACCGTCGCCATCGCGGGGCGGATGTTCCTGGACGGCTACATCCGGCGGCTGCTGATCATCGCGCCCACCAGCGTGTGCGCGGTCTGGCCGGCAGAGTTCCAGCGCTTCGGAGACTTCCCGGCCCGGGTGGGCCTGCTGCTGGGCGACCACGCGGCGCGCCTGCGGACGCTGAAGTACCTCTCCGGGCCCGCGCCGACCAACAGCCCGGAGCCGCTGCGGGTGGCGGTGATCAACTACGAGAGCGCCTGGCGGCTGAAAAGCCCGGACGGAAAGCGGGACTATCTGCAAGAGTTCGCCGCGGACATGGTGGTCTGCGACGAGAGCCAGCGGATCAAGAGCCCCAGCGCGAAGCAGTCGAAGGCCGTGTGGCAGCTGGGCGCCCTGGCGCGCTACCGGCTGATCCTCAGCGGCACGCCGATCCAGAAGGACACGCGGGACATCTGGAGCCAATGGCACTTTTTAGCGCCGGAGGTCTTCCCGATCAGCTACCACGCCTTCCAGAACCGCTATGCCATCATGGGCGGTTTTGAGGGCAAGCAATACCTGGGCTCCCGGAACATCGAGGAGCTGACCCGGAAGACGCACGCCTGCGGCTTCCGAATCCGAAAGGAGGAATGCCTGGACCTGCCCCCTAAGATCTTCGAGGACTACCCCGTCCGCCTGGACGAGAAGAGCATGCGGCTCTATCGCCAGATCCAGAAACAGGCGGTGGCGGAGCTGGAGGGCTCGGAGATCACCGCGAACCACGTGCTGGTTCGGATGCTGCGATTGCAGCAGCTGACCGGCGGCTTCCTGGTGGACGACCGGGGCGAGAAGCACCAGGTCAACACCGCGAAGCTGGACGCCCTGGACGACATCATCGAGTCGCTGGTGATGGACGAGGGCAAGAAGCTGATCGTGTTCAGCCGCTTCCTGGCGGAGATGGACGCGATCGAGGAGCGCCTGGCCGCCCGGCTGAGCAAGGCCCGGATGACCAGCGTGCGGATCGACGGCTCGGTGAAGGCCTCGGAGCGCGGCGGGATTGTGCAGCAATTCCAGACCGACCCGCGCTGCATGGTCTTCCTGGGCGAGCTGGACGCCTGCGCGGAGGGGCTGACGCTGACCGCGGCGCAGACGGTGGTGTACTACAGCGTCAACTGGAACCTGGCCAAATACCAGCAGAGCGCCGACCGGGTTCATCGAATCGGGCAGACGGGCACCTGCACCTATATCCACCTGATCTGCCCGCGGACCATCGACACGAAGATCATGGACGCCCTCAAAAGCAAGAGCGACCTGGCCAAGAGTGTGGTGGACAACTGGCGCTCCATCATTGACGAAGAGGAGGAACCCCGGCATGAGTGAAGTTTTGGAGACTTTGGTTTACAAGTATGAGGCGATCCGCGCCCAGTATGAGGAGGCGGACGCCGCGCTGAAGGAGCTGCGCCAGCAGCGGGACGCGGCGGAGCAGGAGGTGGTCCGCTCGATCCTGACCATGGCGGAGGAGACCGGCGCGGACGATCTGACCGTGAAGGTCGGGCCGTACAAGTACAGCGCCGCCATGAAGGACTACTTCGGGATCACGAAGGCGGAGCAGGACGAGGCCTTCCCGCTGCTGCGGGAGCTGGGCCACGGCGACCTGATCACCGAGCGGGTGGACGACCGGACGCTCTCCAAGGAGCTGATGGGCGTGATGGCCGACAACGACGGCGAGCTGCCGCCGGAGTATGAGCCGCTGATGCTCCACCTGAACCGCTACACCAAGACGACGCTGACGAGGAGGAAGGCGTAAATGGGCCGCAGCTGCATGATGGTGAATATTAACGGCGCGGAGCTGCGCCGGATGCTTTTAGACAAGGGGTACACCATGGCCGACGCGAGCCGCGCCATCGGCTATTCGGACGGCTACCTCAAACAGGCCTGCCAGAAGAACGTGATCCGCGTCTCCGCGGTGGAGCTGATCGGCGCCAAGCTGGGCATCCCGCGCGACGGGTATGAGGTCACCGCCGTGCCGGAGCCCGCGCCTCAGAGCGCGCCGCCGAAGGACGCGGAGGCCATCGCCCGGGCCGTGGTGGACTACGCGGTGGAGCAGCTGCGCATTCTGCTGTGCGAGTGCGGCGTGCTGGGCCTCCGCATGGAGAAGAAGGACGAAACGACATGAGCCGGACTCCGTGCAAGGGCTGTCCCTGGCTGAAAGTCACGAAGGACATCAGCGGCACCGAGGCGCGATGCACGGCCCGGACAGATCGGGGCCGGATGATCCTCTGGCATTACGGCATAAATATCCGTGACACCTGGTTCACCGTCTGGGGCGAACTGACACTGAAACAGGCCCCCGTATGGTGTCCTAAACAGAAAAAGGAGAAAACAACATGAGCAAGCAGATTAACATCGACGACCTGATCCCCTCCAGCCTGAAGGTGCTGGGGCGCAAATTCCTGGACGAGGAGTACATGGCCCGCAACGCGGACCGGACCCTCCCCGCGATCCGCACCCGCTACGAAGCCTACGGAAAAATGTCCGAGTGCATGGTCAACGTCAACTCGGCCATGGACTCGCTGAAAAGCCAGATGAAGGACTGCCTGAACGCCCTGACCGGCATGGACACGACCTACCGCCAGGCGGCGGAGGGCACCTATAACACGCTGCTCGACGTCTTCCTGGCCGCGGCGGAGATGTCGGTGCAGACGCTGAACTGCATCTATCAGATCGAGAGCCTGACGCCGCTGGAGGCCATGGCGGAGAACATCGACGACGAGGGCTCGGAGAACACGGACCCGGTGGACGACGACGAACTGCCCGAGGGCGAGGAGGACGGAGACAATGAGTAAAGAGTTAGCTTTGGTCCAGAACACGGCGGCCTACCTGCCCAGCGCCCAGGAGCTGGCGGAGGTCAGCGCGGAGCTGAAGGGCGTGCTGCGGCGCAGCATGCTGGGCACGATCCAGATCGCCAACGGCGGCGCGGGCGTCTTCAAGGTGAAGGAGCCCGGCGCGGACGAGGCCACCGGCGGCATCACCGCCGTCGAGGGCGTGATCCTGTGCAGCCACCCGACCAACACCTACTGGGGGCACGATTACGCCAACCGAGCGGACGGCGAGGCCCCGATCTGCCGCTCCATGGACGGCGTCAACGGCACGATCCTGGAGACCGGCGAGGTGCGCGTGTGCGCGGACTGCCCCTTCAACCAGTTTACCGACGGCCGCAAACAGTGCGTGAACAAGCGCCAGCTGTACATCATGCGGGCGGACGACCTGGTGCCGATCCTGTTCAGCCTCCCGCCCACGGCGCTGAAATATTTTGATCAATACCTGGTCCGCTGCCGGCTGACCATGCGGGTGCCGCTGTTCAGCGTCGTGACCCGGATCACGCTGAAGAACGTGAAGAGCCAGAACGGGAACGAGTACAGCATCCCGGTCTTCGAGCCGGTGGGCAAGCTGCCCCGCGAGGAGGCGGCCCGCATGCGCGACTACGCCCAGGCCTTCGCCGAGGCGGCGCAGCGCAACGGCATCACCGTGGACGACGCGGAGCCCCAGCAGGAGGCCGCCCAGGCGGCCCCGGCCTACGTCCAGGTGCCGGACGAGGACTTGCCCTTTTGACCCGTGAGACAACCGCCGGAGGAGTGGCGCCCGCTGCTCCTCCGGCAGAAGGAGAAGGCAGGACATGGACAACATTGACCACCTGATCGACTGGGTGAAGTTCTATCAAGAGCGCCTGCCGACCCAGCCCCGGCCCGCCGGAGACCACAAGTACAACGCCTGCTGCCCGTTCCACGACGAGCGGAACCCGTCCTTCTGGTTCAACACGAACAACGGCCTTTGGAAATGCGAGAGCGGCTGCGGGAGCGGCAACGCCACGTCCTTCCTGGCCCGCCTGGAGGGCGTCAGCAACGGAGACGCCTGGAAGCAGCTGTGCGAGATCGCCGGCGTGGACCCGAAGCGCACCGAGAAGCCGAAAGTACGCCTGCCGCTGAGCCTGGCGGAGTACGCCCAGAGCAAGCGTCTGCCGCTGGAAACGCTGCAGAAGCTCGGGCTCACGGACCGCCCGGCCAGCGGCTACAACCCCGCGCACGTGGGCATCCCGTACTACGACGCGGACGGGCGCGCCGTGGCGATCAAGCAGCGGTTTCACCCCGCCAACACGCAGCGCTTCGGCTGGGAGAAGGGCGGCCGGGTGATCCCCTACGGCGTCTGGATCGACATGAACAAGACCGCGAAGGCGCTGATCCTGGTGGAGGGCGAGAGCGACGCCCAGAGCCTCTGGCTGCACGGCATGCCGGCGCTGGGCATCCCCGGCGCGACCAATTACCAGGCGGCCTGGACGGCGGAGTACATCGGCGACCGCGACGTCTACCTGCACGTGGAGCCGGACAGCGGCGGCGCGAAATTCCGCGAGAAAACGCTCGCAGCGCTGCGGGAATCAGGCTACAAGGGCACGGCCAGGAGCTTCTCCTGCCACGACGTCGACCCGGCCTGCAAGGACCCCAGCGACCTGCACGTCAAACACGGCGACCAATTCCGGGAACTGCTGGACCCGGCGCTGAAGGCGGCGCGGGTGGAGGATCTGGCGAAGCTGGTGATCCACGAGGCAAAGGAGATCGAGCCGCCAGGGCAGACACCCAGGGAGATCCCGAAGCTGCAGACCTACCACGCCTCGGAGCTGTACGACAAGCGCATCGAGCGCCCGCCCACCATCGTCTCCGGGATGATCCCCGCGGGCCTGACGGTGCTGGCCGGCAACCCCAAGCGCGGAAAGAGCTGGCTTGCCCTGCTGCTGGCGCTGTGCGTCGCGGGCGGCGAGCCCTTCCTGGGCATGCAGACGACGCAGGGGGACGTGCTCTATCTGGATCTGGAGTCCAGGCAGTACCGCGTGCAGGACCGCCTTCGGAAGCTGATCCCCGGACGCGCGCCGGAGTGCCTGAGCATCACCCACGAGAGCCAGCGGCTGGGCGACGGCCTGGAAGAGCAGCTCTCCATGTGGTGCCAGGACGTGGAGCACCCGCGCATGATCATCGTCGATACCCTGGGCCGGGTGAAATCACGCTCCCGCCAGGGCGAGAACGCCTACGAGGCGGACACGCGGATCATGGGCGCCCTCCAGCGGCTGGCCCTGTCCTACGGCGTGGCGGTGGTGTGCATCCACCACCTGCGCAAGAGCGTCGCGGAGAGTGACGACTTCGAGCGCATCAGCGGCTCCATGGGCATCTCCGGCGCCTGCGACAGCGTGATCCTGCTCCAGGGCAAGCGCGGAGAGGATCACACGACCCTCAGCTGCGTCAGCCGCGACTATGAGAGCCTCTCGCTGATCCTGGGCTTCGACAACGGCCGGTGGACGCTCCGCAGCGCGGACAGCGACGCCTGGCGCGAGGAGCAGGCCTATCTGGAGTGCCCATACACCCGGGCCATCATCGCCCTGGCGCATCGGAACAAGGTCTGGAAGGGCACGCCGTCGGAGCTGCTGGAGGAACTGATCGGCCTGGGCGCGAACCCGCCCGTGGTGGACCCGCGGCCCATGCTGCGCGACCTCAACGCGATCCGGGAACGGCTGAACGACCGCGACGGCGTGCTGTTCATACCGTCGAAAAAAGGAGCGAAGGGGAAGCGGATCGCGGAGGTCCGCGAGGTCGAAAAAGATGGATTCTGACCGTTTTGGGTGGCGATCCCCCGGGTGGCGATCCCCCTATCGCCACCCAAAAACATCGCCACCCATCGCCACCCGGAGTCAAGGAAAAATCAAAAACCCCTATATATATCGCCACCATCGCCACCTTCGCCACCCAGGGGCCCTAAACCCTTATTTTACAAGGGTTTTGCGGGTGGCGATAGGGGTGGCGATACCTAATAAAAAAGACGAGTATCGCCACCCAGGTGGCGAAGGTGGCGAAGGTGGCGAAGGTGGCGAAGG
>JAFWBZ010000353.1 GCA_017537105.1 Clostridia bacterium
CGGGCGTCCGCCCTTTGGCCGCCCGCCGCGCCCGATGCCCGACGGCGAGATGCTGCGCGAGCGCATCGCGGAGGCGAGCCTCCCGGAGCTGATGGAGCTGGCGGGGCGGATGATGCACCATCGCCCCGGCGCGGGCTCGGCGCGCGGACAGAATCTGATCCTGTCGATCCTGGCGGGACGGGAGGCGCTCAGCCAGCGGGAGCTCCAGCAGATGCTGGGCGTGCAGCCGGGGTCCATGAGCGAGATCGTCTCGAAGCTGGAGAGAAAGGGCCTTTTGACCCGGGAGAAGGGCGAGGACCGGCGGGGAAACCTGCTGCGCATCACCGAGGACGGCCGGAGGGCCATCCCGCAGGCGGAAGCGGAGCCGGAGGACGAGCGCTTTGCCGCGCTGACCGCCGAACAGCGGGACACCCTGGCCGACCTGCTGCGGACGCTTTTGAACGACTGGACCTCCCGGGTGGAGGACGCGCCCAGGACCCTGCCCGCGCATCCCCAGGCTCCGGACGGGCGCTTCCGCACGCTGGAGGCGCACGGGCCGGAGGCGGGCCGCGGCGTGGAGATCTGACGCGGCGCGTCCGGCGGGGAGGCTGAACGCCGGCTCCGATCCGCACGAACCGTCAAAAATGAAAAACCTTCTGTGCTTTGCCGCACAGGAGGTTTTTTGTCGTTTTCCGGAACGGGAAACCACATGGCCGGCGGAGGCCAGCATCGCGCAGCGCGGCTAAAAGAGGTTCATGAGCCGGACGGCCTCGGCCATTCGCAGGCGCTCCAGTCCCACGCGGACCCCGGCCATGGCCCGGGCAAATTCCAGCGCCTCCCCGCGCTCCAGGCACAGAAGCGCGTCCTCAATGCCGCCCCGGATCTCGGAAAGCGCGTCGTGCGAGGTCAGCAGCTCCAGCACGCGCTCCCGCTCCAGCCACATTGCGTACAGCGCCTGAGCCGCCTGTCCCGCACGGGCTTCGTCGCCCAGGCGGGCGGCCTGGACGGACTGCTGCAGCAGCCCTTCTGCGCCCCGGACGGCGCGCTCGACCGACACCGCGCTCGCCGCGCACACGCCGACGGACAGCGCCAGCACCATCAGCGCGATCAGAACCGTCCTTCGCATGCTACCAGTCCACCTCCTCCGGTCCGCAGGCCTGGAATTTGCAGATGCCGCCGCGCCTGAGCTGCAGCGTCATCTGTCCCTGCGTGTCCAGGGCCGCGAGATAGACGCCCCGGGGCGCGAGCCCGCGGCTCTGCAGCAGCCGCTTCAGCCAGTTCTCGTCCCGGCCGGCGCGGGCCAGGCTGTCCGCCTGAATCCGGCCGTCCAGAATCAGCATCAGCGGCATGCCTTCGTAGGCGGTGCCTATGTGCATCTCCGAGGTGCTGGGCGCGCGGAAGCGGCTGTCCGCAAAGGCGGAGATGCCGCCGTTGGCCTCGACGATGGCGGTGCCGACCTTGGTGGGGTCGAGAAAGCCCGCGCCGCGCAGTCCCTCCAGCAGGTCGGAGAGGCTCAGGCACAGCCGGTCCAGCATCTCGCGGTCGACGACGCCCCTGGAAATCACCACGGAGGGCTTACCGGACACGAAGGCCCGCACCCGGTCCCATTTCAGCGAGGCCAGCGACAGTATCGAGTGCACGATGAACATCGCCGCCACCGGCAGCAGGCCGTTCAGCAGCGGCGTGGAGACGCTCTCCATCGGCGCGGAGATCACGTCCGCCAGCAGAATGGTCATCGCCAGTTCAAAGGGCTGGAATTCGCCCAGCTGGCGCTTGCCCAGTCCGCGGGTCACCAGGATCATGGCGATGTACAGCACCGCGCCGCGGAGAAACAGGGTAAACAACGCGCATCCCTCCCGCGCCCATTGTTTCCAGCGAACCGTGAAAACATTCGCGTCGCGGTTTTTTCAGATTCAGGGCCTTGATTTCTTGCGGGAATGGGTTTATCATGTATAATAGATTGGTATGGACATGTATTGCCGCATTGCGGCGGTGAGGAGGATCGTGGATGGAATTCTTCAACGATTTGAGCAAGCGGTTTACGAGCGTCGCCAAGACCGTTTCGGAAAAGACCAAGGACAGCGTGGAGGTCACGCGCATCGCCAACGACCTCCGCGTGCAGAAGAATGCGCTGGAGCAGCTCTACACCGAGCTCGGCAAGGCGTGCTATGCCGTCCGCTTGGGCGACGGCGAGGCCGAACAGGCGGAGCAGCTGGCGGAGAGGATCCAGAAGACTCTGGCGCGCATCGAGGAGCTGTCGGCCCAGCGCGACGCCATACGGGATGTCCGTCGCTGCCCCGGCTGCGGCGCGGTGATGACGAAGGAGGCCCGGTTCTGCTCGAGCTGCGGCCGTCGCCTGCCCGAGGACGCGCCGGCGCCCGCGGCGGAGGACGTCGGCAGCGCCGAGTACTGCCCGGACTGCGGCGCGCAGAGGACCGGTGAAGAGCGCTTCTGCGCCGTCTGTGGGAAGTCCTTCGTCGACAAGGACGCGGCGCCTGAGCCGGAGCCCGCGCCCGCGGAGCCCGTGCCGGTCAACGTGGAGGAGCCCGCAGATCCGGAGGAGGCGGGGGAATAAGCCCTTCATCGCCCTTACACCAGATTCGGAGGTTTACAAATGCAGCAGCGACCCAATCCGGGCCCGAGGAGGCCGATGACGCGGCGGGAGTATGAGATGCTCCAGCGACAGCGCAGGAGACAGAACATCATCGCGCTGGGCATACTGGCCGCCATCGCCGTCGTCATCATCGTGGCGGTGGTGCTGATCCTGAGCCCGAGCAAGCCCGCCAGGGACAAGGCGGTGCAGCCCGTCAACGTCGCTTCGGTGCCGGTGGAGGACGGGGCGGCGTCCTCCGGGGGCACGAGTGTGGATCTGAGCGATCCCCGGGACGGGAGCGCCGCGGCCGCGACGGAGGCGGCGAACGTCGACCCCACGCCGGTGCCGTCCCCGACGCCGGTGCCCACGCCACGGTCGGGAAATCTTCGCTCCGCGCGCATTCGCGTCGTCGGGGACGTCATGGTGTGCGAGTCCCAGCTGAAGGCCTACAAGTCGACGGGCTACGACTTCCACCCGGAGTTTGCCGAGATCAGCGACGTGCTGTCGAATGCGGACTATACCATCGCCAACATGGAGGGCACCGTCGGCAAGTACAACAAATCCTCCTATTCCGGCTATCCGCAGTTCAACTGCCCACAGACGATACTGGAGGCCCTGAAGGACAGCGGCGTCGACTTCCTCACCCTGGCGAACAATCACATGCTGGATCGCTTCTTCGACGGCCTGAAGAACACTGTCGGCTGGGTGCAGCAGTACGGCCTGGACTACGTGGGCGCCTACCGCACCCAGGAGGAGCGCAACACGCCCACGATCTACGAGGTCAACGGCATACGGATCGGCTTCGTGGCCTACACCCATTCCACCAACAGCATCGAGCGGCTGGCCAAGGGGCTGGACCCCGGGGCGACCGCCTACGGCGTGCCCTACATCCAGAAGGCCGACATCGAGGGCGATATCCGCCGGCTCAGGGAGGCAGGCGCGGAGGTTGTCATCGCGCTGCCGCACTGGGGCGAGGAATACGTCAAGGAGCCGAGCGGCAGCCAGGTGAAATATGCCAAGAGGCTCGCGATGGCCGGGGCGGACATCATCATCGGCAGCCACTCCCACATCGTGCAGCCGATGGGCTACAAGGACTTCGTGGACGCCAGCGGCAACCCGCGGCGCGTGTTCCTGATGTTCTCCATGGGCAACTTCCTGTCCGACCACTACAAGATACAGTCCACGGACTGCGGCATGGTGCTGGATTTCACCATCAACGAGAATTCGGACGGTACCTTCTCCTGCGACAACGTGGGATACATACCGACCTACTGCTGGCAGCCCACCGAGGGCGATGTGCGGATCCTGCCCTCCGGGAAGTATCTCAGCGGCGGCCCGGTGGGCATGAGCGCCGCGGCGCACGACCGCCTCGTCGCCAGCTTCTATGAGATCACCGCCGTGCTGGGCGACCAGTTCCAGGTGCTGGACAGCTGACCGAACGACATCTGCGCGGCGCGTCCCGAGGGGCGCGCCGCTTTTTGGAGGAAACATGCGAATGGAGTGCCAGGCCCACGCGAAGATCAACTGGGCACTGAACATCACCGGCCGGCGGGCGGACGGCTATCACGAGCTGGACATGCTGATGCAGTCCATCGCGCTGGCGGATTTACTGACCTTTGAGCCGGCGGAGTCCCTGACGCTCAAGGTGGACGGCGCTGTTCCCGGAGATGTGGCGTCCAACCTGGTGATGCGGGCGGCGCGGGCGCTGAATGCGCGCAC
>JAFWBZ010000354.1 GCA_017537105.1 Clostridia bacterium
CGCCTACAACGCGGCCTGGGTGATGGTTCGCTTTGACGGCCTGGTGGGCTACGTGCGCATCGGCGATCTGAAACTGGAAAGGTGATCCGGCGGTACTGTGTGTCTGCCGAAACACATCGTTTTTTCCATGCGACGGGAGGTGTGGGTATGCTTTTGAGGCGTTGCCTGGCCATTTTGGCGGCCTTCGCCGCGCTGGCGGCGGGCATGGCAGCAGGGCCCTGCGTTGCCCGGGCGGAACTGTCCGCGGACATGACCCCGGAGGAAATCACCCGCATGGAAGAGCAGCTCGGCGCGCTGGGCTTTTTGTCTTCGGAGGCGGACGGGACATTTGACGCGGATACCCAGCTTGCCCTGGAGAGCTTTCAACAGGCGAACGGACTGGAGGTCTCCGGACAGCCGGACGCCGCCACCCTCGACAAGCTGGACGGCGGGGAGGCCGTGTCCAGGGAAAACTATCTCCGCCGCTTTGCCGCCGCATATCAGGAAATGGAGCCGCTGAAGAACGGCGACATCAACAATCAGGTACAGGTGATGCAGCGCAAGCTGAGCGAGCTGGGATACTTCTCCGGCGGTGCGGACGGCGTGTTCGGCGATGCGACGCAGGCGGCGGTGGAGCGCTTTCAGCTGGTCAACGGCCTGGAGGTGACAGGCGTCGCCGACGGCATGACGCTGATGCGGCTGATGGCGGACGTGCCAATCACCTGGCAGAGCTTCCTGTCGGAGATGAGCACGGCGTCGGGCGATTCGGGGCTCAACGTATATGTGCTTCAGAAAAAGCTGTCGGAGATGGGCTATTTTCAGGGGGACTGCACCGGAAACTTCAGCGACCTGACCCAGCAGGCGGTCATGCAGTTCCAGGCCAACAACGGCCTGGAGGACACCGGCGTGGCTGACGCGAACACCTGGGCGCTGATCTACTCGGGCTCCGCTGTCACCCGCAGGCGCTCCGACGTGATCGCGCTGGGGGAAAACGGTGAACGCGTGACGAGAATCCAACAGCGGCTGTCGGCCCTGGGCTATTTCGACGGCGAGGCTGACGGCAGCTTCGACTACTGTACCGAGACCGCCGTGCGGCTGTTCCAGATGTCCTGCGGGCAGCCCTCCACCGGCGAGGTGGATACGGATACGCTGAACCGGATGATGGAGGACGATGCCAGACCGGTGAGCGACGAGTCCGTGCAGGAGACCTTCAACGCGCTGCTCACGGGGTCGGACGATTCTGTGCGGGCGGCGATCGCCGAGTCAGCCATGCGAATGCTGGGCGCCGCCTTCGCCGCGCCGGACGACGGGCTCTATCCCGGCTTTGCCCTGGTGCAGTACGTGTGCGCGTCTGCCGGCCTGCCCATCACCCAGCCGGAGCTGCTGATCCGCATGGCGGATGTGCCGGTGTCCGCCGCTGACGAGGCGGAGGCGGGCAACGTGGTGGCGCTGCAGGCGGAGGAGGGCGACAGCGTGACGATGCTGCTGACCATCGCGGCGGGAGACGGGCGCGTGATCTACGCCACCGACCAGACCGGATGGGTGGTCATGAGCTACATTGAGCAGCTGGACAGCGCGAACGTCTATCGCTGGGCCGAGGGCACGGAGATGGCAGAATGACGGAGTGGCTGAAGGAAGGAGAGCGGCTGGACGATCTGCAATGCGATGGACTCCGGCTGATTCAGCGCCCGGACGCGTTCCGGTTCGGGACGGACAGCGTGCTGCTGGCGGACTTCGCCAACCCCAGAAAGGACGACCGGGCGGTGGACCTGGGCTGCGGCGCCGGGGCCATCGCCCTTTTGATGGCCGCGCACAGGCCGGGGCTGACGGTGGATGCCGTGGAACTGCAGGCGGAAATCGCGGACATGGCGCGCCGCAGCGTGGCCATGAACGCCATGGAGCATCGGGTGAACGTCCTCCAGGCAGATATGCGCGAGGTGTGGCACGAGCTGGGCGCGGAATCGCGCACGCTGGTGGTATGCAATCCGCCCTACGGAAGGCTCGGCGCCGCGCTGGAGAGCGCGAACGCCGCCAAGCGCATCGCCCGGCACGAGGGAAATCTGAGCCCCGTCGATATCGCCAGCGCGGCTGCCAGGCTGTTGAAAAACGGCGGGCGCTTCTGCGTGATCTATCCGGCGCTGCGGGCCTTCGAGATGATGCGTGCCATGGAGGAGTGCCGCCTGGCGCCCAAGCGCATTCGCACCGTGCACGGCGTCGATGGCCGGGCGCCCAAGTTTGTCCTCATGGACGCCGTCAAGGGCGGTGGGGAAGGGCTGCACTGGCTGGAGCCCCTGGTGCTCCGGGACCGGGAGGGCAGCTTTACCGAAGAGTGGCACAGGATCTTCGATCCGCGGTGAAAGTGAAAGGAGCGCCCCTTGCGTCGAAATGACGTCGCAAGGGGCGCTCCTTTTTTGAAGCAGGATCTTTATTTCTCGCGCA
>JAFWBZ010000355.1 GCA_017537105.1 Clostridia bacterium
CGCGGACGCCGCTGCGCGCATCCGCAGGGCCATCGCCAGGTGCGGTGAGGCCAACGTCGTCTTCGCCGCCGCGCCCTCCCAGAACGAGCTGCTGGCGGGCCTGCTCCGGGAGGACGTGGACTGGACCCGCGTGCGGGCCTTCCACCAGGACGAGTACATCGGCATCGGCGCGGACGAGCCTGCGGGCTTCGGCAACTTCCTGAACCGGACGATCTTCGACAGGGTCCCCTTCATGGAGAAGTTCTACCTGCTTTGCCCGACGTCGCAGGCGAAAAAGATGTGCGCCGAATACGCCGCGCTGCTTGAAAAGTATCCGCCGGACCTCATCCTGCTGGGCATCGGCGAGAACGGCCACCTGGCCTTCAACGATCCCGCGGTGGCGGACTTCGAGGACCCCGAGGTCGTCAAGATCGTCGACCTGGACGACGTGTGCCGCCAGCAGCAGGTGAACGACGGCTGCTTTGCCCGGCTGGACGACGTGCCGCGGCAGGCGCTGACGATGACGATGTCCTGCCTGCTGTCCGTGCCGGAAGCGATCTGCGTCGTGCCCGGCTCCCGCAAGGCCAACGCCGTCCGCGGCGCGCTGCTGGGTCCCATCGACGAGGCATGCCCGGCCAGCGCCCTGCGCCGCCACCCCAGCGCCGCACTGTATCTGGACCGGGACAGCGCCGCCCGCGTGCTGTGAGGAGGGATTCCAATGTTTACCAGGACCGCCGATGAGATCATGGCGCTCGATCCCGAGCTGGCCATCATCCCCGTGGGCTCCATCGAGCAGCACGGGCCGCACCTGCCCATCATGACCGACTGGGCCATCGCCACCGAGCTGGGACGGCGGGTCGCCGAGAAGATGCACGCCTTCCAGCTGCCGGCGCTGCCGGTGTCCACCAACCGCGAACAGATGGGCAAGAAGGGCACCGTGTGGATGGAACCGACGACCTTCTACCAGATGATGACGGACATCATCCTCTGCCTGAAGCTGCAGGGCTTCAAGCGCGTGGGCATCGTCCAGTGCCACGGCGGAATATTCATCATGACGCCGCTGATCCGGGATCTGAACGCCCGGCACAACCCCGACCTGATGGTGGCCGTGGCGGACACCTGCGCCTTCAACGAGACGCTGTACCGCGAGGGCATCCTGGAGGCGAACACCGAGCTGCACGCCGGCGAGGGCGAGACCTCCGAGATGCTGGCCATTGCGCCGGAGACCGTGCACATGGACCGGGCGGTGGACTTCGTGCCCGCGGTGCCCCGGCCCTACCTGAGCTACGGCAGCATCTTCCGCTGCTGTCCCGATGGCGTGTGGGGCGAGGCCACCCGCGGCACCGCGGAGAAGGGCGAGCGCATACTGGCCCGTTCGGCGGAGCTGGCCGTGGACGCCCTGAACCGGGCCTTTGACTACATGGCCGCCAAGGAGAAGATGAACTACTCCAACTTCTGACGCAAAGGAGCATCACCATGCGCAAACTGAGGGTACTGCTGGTCGGCGCGGCATTCTCCGCCGACCTGCATTCAGACGGTTACAGCCGCATCCGGGACAAGGCGGCCATCGTGGGCATCTGCGACAAGGACCTGGACCGGGTCCGTGCGCTGGCGAAGCGCTATGGCTTCGAGGACTACGCCGCCTACGACGACTACGAAACGGCCATCCGGGACTGCGACTGCGACCTGGTGGACATCTGCATGCCGAACTTTCTCCACCACGACGTGGCGATCCTGGCGCTGCAGCGCGGCCGGGACATCATCTGCGAAAAGCCCCTGGCCACCACGGTGGAGGACGCCCGCGACATGGTGGACACCGCGGCGCGGCTGGACCGGCGCATCTACTACGCCGAGGACTGGCTGTTCGCGCCGGCCTTTCGGAAGGCGCTGGCGATCCTGCGAAGCGGCCAGCTGGGGCGGCCGCTGTACATCCGCGCCCGGGAGTGCCACAGCGGTTCCCACAGCCCCTTCGCCCAGTCGATCCGATACTGCGGCGGCGGCTGCATGGTGCACCTGGGCGTGCACCCGGTGGGCTTCATGCTGGCGCTGAAGGAGAACAGGTGGCGCGAGCTCACGGCCATGACCTCCGGCGGCCGGGCGAAGAATCTGATCCACCGCGCGATGGAGGGCGAGGACTGGGCCGGCGCGTTCCTTCGCTTCGAGGACGGCATGACCGCCACCGTGGAGGCCAACTACACCACCGTCGGCGGCATGGAGGACGTGTTGGACATCTACTGCGAGCAGGGCTGCATCCACGTGGACCTGTCCTTCTCCGGTCCGGTGAAGGTGTTCTCGATCCCCGGTCTGGACTACACCGTGGAGAAGGCAGAGATCACCACCGGCTGGTCGACGCCGGCGGTGGATGAGAAATACAATCTGGGCTACTGCGGGGAGATCGACCACTTCGTGTCCTGCGCCCTGGCGGGGACGGATGCCCAGGTGGGCTTGCGCGGCGTGGACGGCCTGGAGACGCTGAAGGTCATCCACCTGATCTACCGCTCGGCCCGCGAGGGCGTGCACATCACCAACGATCGTCTGGAGGCATGAGTCATGGGCGTCGATTTCAATGACATCCGTATCCCGGTGACGGTGGGCGGCGTGACGTTCAAAAATCCCTTCTACGTGGCTTCCGGTCCCACCACGAAGTCGGTGCGGCAGCTGCTGCGCATCGAGGAGACGGGCTGGGCCGGGGCCAGCATCAAGCTGTCCATCGATCCCGCGCCCTACATCAACCGGAAGCCTCGCTACAGCCTGTTCCGGGACCGCAACGCGCTGGCCTTCACGGCCGAGAAGCGCCTGACTTTCGCGGAGGGACTGCGCCTGATCGAGGAAGCCAGGCCGAAGCTCCACGACCTCGTCCTGATGGCCAACATCACCTACGCCGGCGACGACGGCGTGGAGGGCTGGGTCAACATGGCGCGCCGGTTCCAGGAGGCGGGCGCGGACATCATCGAGCTGAACATGTGCTGCCCCAACATGAGCTACAACCTGGAGCTGACCAGCGGCGGCGCGCAGACCGCGGCCAGGCAGACCGGCGCCAGCATGGGCCAGCACGCGGACGTGGCCAGTGAGATCGTGCGGGCCATCAAGGGCGAGATCTCCATTCCCCTGTTCGTCAAGCTGACGCCGGAGGGCGGGCAGATCGCCCACGTGGCCAAGGCGCTGTTCGAGGCCGGCGCCGACGCGGTGGGCGGCACCGCCAACCGGCTGGGCATGCCGCCCATCGACCTGGAGGACCCCGGCAGGGCGTATTACCACCTCCAGGAGGAGATCTCCATGGGCTGCCACTGCGGGCCCTGGCTCAAGCCGCTGGCGCAGCGGGACACCTATGAGATCCGCAAGGTCTGCGGCATGGCGCCGGACGTGACCGCCACCGGGGGCATCGCCAACTGGCGCGACGCGGTGGAGATGATCCTGTGCGGCGGCACGCTGCTGGGCGTCTGCGCAGAGACGCTGATCTCCGGCTACGACATCGTGCGGCCCATGATCCGAGGCCTGTCCGACTATATGCAGGCCCACGGCTACGCCGACCTGAGCCAGATGCGGGGCCTGGTGGTGCCCGAGGTGCGCACGGCCACCGACGTGACGCTCCACGCCGGCTATGCGCGCATCAAGGCGCCGAACCTGTCCGCGCCCTGCAAGAGCGCCTGCCCCCACCATGTGCCCGTACAGGCCTACGTGCAGAAGATCGCCCGTCGGGACTACCGCGCGGCCTACGATCTCATCACCTCCGCCAGTGCCCTGCAGGGCCTGTGCGCCCTCGCCTGCACCCACCCCTGTGAGGACGCCTGTGTGCGGGGCGGCGTCGACGCGCCGGTGAAGATCCGCGCACTCAAGCGCTTCGTGCTGGAGTACGGCCGGGCCCGGGGCTGGAAGCCCGCGGGAGCCGCGGAGGCCAACGGGCTGCGGGTCGCAGTGGTCGGCGCTGGTCCCCGGGGCCTCTCCTGCGCCGCCGAGCTGGCCCGAGCGGGCTACGGCGTCACCGTGTTTGAGAAGGAGGCCAAAGCGGGCGGCCTGCTGCGCCATGCCGCGCCGGAGTATGCCTGCGACCCGGCGGCCCTGGACCGGGAGGTCGGGGCGCTGGAGGCGCTGGGCGTCCGCTTGGAATGCGGCAAGGCGCTGGGCCGGGATTTCACCGCAGCGGACCTGAAGCGGGCCGGCTTTGCCGCAATGTTCATTGCGACGGGCGCGGCGGAGGTTCAGCCCCTGGGTTTGCCCGGCGAGGAACTTGCTGTGGACGCGCTCGCGTTCCTGCGCGCCTTACGCGAGGGCCGGCGTCCCCCGCTGAACGGCCGTGTGGCCGTGGTCGGCGCCGACTTTGCCGCCGTGGAGGCCGCGCGGTCGATCCGCCGGCTGGGAGCGGACCGCGTCGCGCTGATCTGGACGGACGCGCGCCCCCGGGGCGGCTGGTTCCGCGAGGCGCTGCAGCTGGCCTGGGAGGAGGGCGTGTCCGTCATCGAAGGCGCAAAGCCGTTGGAGGTCCTGGCGGATGGCCTGCGCCTGGACCGCGACGGTGCAGAGCTCACCCTGCTCTGCGGCGCCGTGCTGCTGGCCCACCCGCGCGCGGCGAAGGCATCGGAGGGCGGCGAGGCCGCGGGGCTGTTCATCCAAGCCGATGACGGCCTGACCGGCCGGGACGGCATCATCGATGCCATCACCGCGGGCCGGAACGCTGCGGCGGCGATCGACCGGGAGCTGCGCGGCGACTCCGCCGCCCTGGCCCCCGTGGCGCCGGTCAGGACTGTCAGCGTCGAAGGCGTTCGGGCGCGGCACGGGTACATCAAAAAGGACGCTCATCCGCTGAAGCTGGAGGGCGCGCCGGAGGTCCGCATGGCGGACTTTGCGCCGCACAGCCGGGCCATGACCGAGGAGGAGGCCGTCCGGGAGGCGCAGCGCTGCCTGAACTGCGGCTGCGGCGAGGGCTGCCAGCTCTGCAAGACCATCTGCTGCGACTTCGCGCCGCAGATCGTCGGTCCCGACCGCCTGGCCATCGACCCTGAGGCTTGCGTGGCCTGCGGCATGTGCTTCAACCGCTGCCCCAACGGCAACATCGAGATGGTCGACCTGGGCGAAAAGGTGTGACGCCTGCACGGATCGAATGAAGGGAACGGGCGTGCTGTTCCCGGACGCGCTTTCCGAATGCCGCCGGGATGGGCCGGAGGTCATCCGTCAGCCAGTGCAGGACGGCTTCCCGATCATCACTCGGATGCGCGCCCTGAGCCCCGGTGAAGCACTGAATAAATCCGAACAAAACCCAAAGAGGCAGGTTGGGCATGTGTATCTCCGAGCTGAACAACACCGGCGAATCCGGGGATTTCGAGGCGCTTCGCAACAACTACACCGACAGGATGATTGCAAAGAGCGATCGGGCCAGGGCATACGACAATGGAGCTGCCTAAAACGAGGCAGCTCCATTCAATTCGTTGAAAAACCCCTGTTTTTCAACGAGGGAAGAAAACGCGAAAATTCGCGCACTGCGCACACGAATTTTCTGACTGGCAGGTATTCATTTTTCTCCGAACGCACCGCCGCCGTTGCGCCTTCGCGCAGGCGGCGGCAGCGCCGCGCGAATCCTGCGGATTCCAGCGCGGGCTGGTCGCGGCTGCCAAAGGCAGTGCCGCGACTGCTTACAAACGTAGACGTTTGCTCCCGAAAAATGCAATTCTGACGTACATGCCAA